>NZ_VILC01000012.1:87668-96882 GCF_009712065.1 Aphanizomenon sp. UHCC 0183
AGGGGGGGTAGGGGAGTAGGGGGGGTAGGGGAGTAGGGGGGGTAGGGGAGTAGGGGGGTAGGGGAGAAATTTCTTTCTTCTTTCTTCTTTCTCCTGAACTCCTGAATGGGCGCAGGCCCTGCGCCCCTACCTCCTGATAGCGTAGCGTGGCGTTAGCCATACTCCTGAACTCCTGGAGGAGGAAACCCCGCCCCTACTTAATTTCTCGATAGTGTTTTTGAAGATCCTCAATCGTGAACAAAGCCTCAAACTGCAACCCAGCCGACTCATATAGCTCCCCACCGCCCTGCAATCTATCTATAAGGGAGATTACCCTATCTACCGTATAACCAGCCGCCTGTAGCCTCTCCACAGCCTTGAGCGCAGATTGTCCAGTTGTTACCACATCTTCCAAAACCACGACTTTTGCCCCCTGGGGTAAACTGGGACCCTCAATGTAAGCCATTGTTCCGTGTCCCTTGGCTTCTTTGCGAATAATTAAAGCTGGTATCGGTCTATTTTCGTACACAGAAACTACACTAACTGCTGATACAATAGGATCAGCCCCCAAAGTTAAACCTGCTACAGCTTGAGTATCTTTAGGTAACATTGGTAATAATAATCTAGCCATAGCCAAAGCACCTTGGGGGTCAAGTGTGACTTGTTTACCATTAATATAGTAAGAACTCTGTTGTCCAGAGGAAAGAACAAAATCACCTTCTTGATACGCAAGTCGGCAAAATAAATCTAGTAACTTTTGACGGAGAGTGGTTAAATCAGTGGTAGTTGCCCAAATGTTTGGGTTGATAGAAACTTCAGAGGAATAAGACATTACAAACAATTAAAAGTTATGTTAAACCAAAATTGAAACTCAACAGAGTTATCTTTATTAAGCATAAATTAAGATTTACCCAAAAAGTAGCGAGAATCAATCAACTCCATTACCCTCGTTCCCAGACTCCGGCTGGGAATGCCCTCAAGAGGCTCTGCCTCAAGCATCCCACCTCACACCTCAAAAATCAACCAACTCAACAGACAATAAACTTGGTAATTCCAGATAATTCCGATAACTAGAATAACGCCAATGAGACGGCTTATCAACATAACCACGTTGCACCGGATTATGATGAATGTAATCTAAGTAGGTGAACACAATAAAACCAAACTGTGTAAAGAAATGTAAAATCGCCCAAACCCTTTTCACTCTTGCCTCTTGCCTCTTGCCTTTTGCCTTGCCATAACGACAATTTTCAACGCTCACCTACTTAATTTTTGTCTAAACATTTCCTCATTAGAAATTGTTTGGGGGTGAAAACCTTCTTGCCAAAGTTGATAATCTTGTTTTGTTTTATGTTTTAATTTATGAACTTCCAGTTGCTGAAGTACATAACTGACGTTATTTTTTTCAAGTAAATCAATAATCGAACGAGCGGTAAATGATTTAAAATTTGCGATTTCTTTAGATAAGTTGGCAGCAGCAGCAATAAGATGAAGATGGTTTTCCATAATCACATAACCATACAATGTCAACCGCTGCTGGCATTGGAGAAAATTGAGGGAATCTATAATAATTTAGGCAATTTCCATATTGCCAAATAATGGCATCCAATTTACCAATGTGCAGGTAAGAAAGTGGGGTTGTGTTCCTAATACATGATAGCGGCTGCGTCCCATTGTATTTTTTTGATTTATACTCAACACGGCTTAATTACTTGATTCTCCGGGTAGGGGTTTAGCAGTGCTAAACCCTTACAAATCTCGGGTTTTCGTGATTTTACAAAAGTCCATGTCTCAACCGTTTTTAGTATATCTTGGTATTAAGGTGAGGCAGAGCCTCTGGGGGGCATTCCCAGCCGGAGTCTGGGAACGAGAGATAAGGTGAGGCAGAGCCTCTGGGGGGCATTCCCAGCCGGAGTCTGGGAACGAGAGTTACAGTTTGCGGTTGACTAGGGTGGCGCTGGCTTGGTCAACAGGCATCAGTAAGACCTCACTAATATTAACATGACTCGGCCTAGTGGTACAGAAAAAGATCACATCAGCTACATCATCAGGAGTTAGGGGTTTAACTCCCTCATACACCTTTTTAGCCCGTTCTATATCACCATGAAAACGCACTTCACTAAATTCTGTTTCTACCATACCAGGGTCAACAGATGTCACTCGCACAGGAGTTCCTAAAAGGTCTTGTTTTAAGCCTTCAGAAATGGCTTTAACGGCGGCTTTTGTCCCACAATAGACATTACCACCGGGATAGGTTTGATGTCCAGCGATAGAACCAATATTGATAACATGACCATGATTCCGTTCCACCATTCCTGGGACAACATAGCGGGTAAGGTAAAGCAAACCTTTGATATTAGTATCAATCATTTCTTCCCAGTCTTGAAAGTCGCCTTCCTGTAATTTACTTAAACCGCGACTTAAACCAGCATTGTTAATGAGAATATCAATATTTTTCCAAGATGAGGGTAGGTTAGCAATAGCAGATTCTACCGCCAAGCGATCGCACACATCAAGTTGCAATAAATGGATTTTCTCAGATGGAATATCTAACGAATTAGCTAATTGCTGTAACCGTTCCCACCGTCGTGCGGCTAAAATTAGTTTTGCATCAGCATGAGCAAAAATCTTGGCACAAGCAGCACCAATACCACTACTTGCACCAGTAATCAAAACAATTTGGTTTTGCATGGAGTTGTCAGTTGTCAGTTGTCAGTTGTCAGTTGTTCGTTGTTCGTTGTTCGTTGTTAGTATACTCTTGACCAATGACCAATGACCAATGACCAATAGCTACTTCTTAACTACCTGCAATCGTTGAGTAATAATAGTCATATCTTCACCTCGGCGAATTACAGCGGAAATCCATTGAGGTCCGGGAGTAGAAGGTGCGCGTCCTATTTTGAAGAGTCCACCAGAATTGAGAAATTCTAAATTTGCAATTGTGGGGTTGAGAAGTTTATTTGCCTGAATGGGTTCTTCTATGGCTGTTCCCAAGAGAAAATCTTCACCTAATGGTTCTTGGACAATGGCATCAAAACTATATTTTTCCCCAACTTTTACCTGTTGTGGTAATTTAATTTCTACTTGGGGTGGTTTACTACCAGCGGTTAATTGAGTCCGTTCTGATAGAATATCTTGATGAAAGATTTTTGAATTTGCGACTTTTTGCCGCGATTTAATTGTAGATTGCAGAGTTAAATTATTATTACCTGATGCTGGTAAACCGCTAATTGTGGTGACAGTATCCGCAATAATTGTATTGCCTTCCGATTTCCAAGATTCTAGCTTGGTTGTGTAACGTAATTTGGGATATCGTTTCCAAAGTCCTGTTAAGGCTTGTTCCATTGCTTTGCGATTCAAACCGTCACCATGAGTAAATGTAGGGCTATAAAATTCCATGACACCGTTCACATTACCTTGATTAGCAGCATTATTAATTTGTGTTAATAGGTTAGTGAGTGTAGCAGGGGCATTTCCGGGTTGACCAGCTTGTGCCAATTGCCAGGTGCTGGATAAACCAATTGCTAGTACACTGGAAATTAGGGAAATACTCGTGATCAATGTTTTGTTACGTTTCATTAATAAGGAGATAATTTTAGTCATAGGGAAGATTTTAGTGATTTGATGATACAAGATCAGGAATTTGTTTTATCTTAATGAAACTGGGAGATAAATGGTATAGTCGGGAATGGTAAATCCATCAATTAGATTACTCATAGCAGCTAGTGGGACAGGTGGACACTTGTTTCCGGCGATCGCATTGGCAGAAAAACTGCCAGAATACAATATTGAATGGCTGGGTGTGCCAAATCGGCTAGAAACTCAGTTAGTTCCCAAGATATATCCTTTAAATACGGTTGATGTTGAAGGGTTTCAGCAAGGTTTGAGTCTTGGTTCTGTCCGCACCTTGTGGAAATTAATCAGTTCGATTCTTCAAGTTAGACGGATTTTGCAACAAGGAAAGTTCCAAGGAGTTTTCACCACAGGGGGTTATATTGCCGGACCTGCGGTGATTGCAGCACGTTCTTTGGGTTTACCTGTGGTTTTTCATGAATCTAATGCAATACCTGGCAAAGTTACCCGCTTTTTTGGGCCTTGGTGTAAGGCAGTGGCCATAGGATTTGATGTAACTACTCAATATTTACCTGGGACAAAAACTGTCTATGTGGGTACTCCTGTTCGTTCTCAGTTTTTAGATGAGTCTGTTAATAACACTTTAGATTTACCTATTCCTGATGGTGTGCCTCTAATTGTGGTGTTTGGTGGTAGTCAGGGGGCTGTAGCTGTCAATAAATTAGTCCGACAGTCTGCGGACGCTTTATTTCAAGCCGGTGCTTATATTGTCCATTTAACGGGTGATAATGATCCCGATATTCATAGTCTTCAACATCCTCAATATATCGCTCTGGCTTTTTATGATCATATGGCGGCTTTGTTGCGAAGAGCTAATTTAGCTATTAGTCGTTCTGGTGCAGGTAGCTTGACAGAATTGGCAGTTTGTGGTACTCCAGCAATTTTGATTCCCTATCCCTTTGCGGCAGAAGATCATCAATCTTATAATGCGGCAGTATTTACTCAGGCTGGTGCGGCTTTGTCCTTTAAACAGTCGGATTTGACTCCGGAAATATTTACAACTCAGGTATTGAATTTGTTGCAGTCTCCGACGGAATTAGGGAAAATGGGAGAGAAGGCCAAAGCGATCGCTGTTCCTGATAGTGCAGATAAATTGGCAACTTTGGTCAAAGAAGCGATCGGCAATTAATTCCCATTAACTTAAAATAGTCATGGCTAAATTGTGAGCATTTGGTGATATGGCGCGGTAGGATAGATAATATCTCTCAGATTTGCAACAATCGTTTACAAGTATTACAAAAACACAGCATATTTTAAACGAATGAGGTACAGGATTTAAATTCAAAGCCAGACAGAAAGCCAGTTTTACTCCTGACTCCTGACTGGGTGCAGGCCCTGCGCCCCTACTCCTGAATTCTGCTGTACAGTAACACTCTAAAAGATTTACCAGCCGCCACTACGGTGGACTAATGACTATATTTACATTGAACTAGGAAAATTGCGAACTTTTGTAGCGATATACTAAACACGGTTAGGACATGGACTTTTACGAAATTACGAAAAACCTAAATTTGTAGGGGTAAAGCAAAAGCTCATTGGTGTCAACTTAACGTAAAACCCATAGCCCGCCTGGGAATGAATTCCCAGTCTAAGGGACTTCCAAATAAAAAAATACTCAACCACCTAACGCAAAAATCTCTCAAACCCTTATTCCTCTGTGTCCTCTGCGCCTCTGTGGTTCGTTAATCAGGATAATTTATTTCTTGGAAGTCCCTAATAGCATTAACGTAAAACCCATAGCCCGCCTGGGAATGAATTCCCAGTCTAAGTAGGTGAGCGTTGAAAATTGTCGTTATGGCAAGGCAAAAGGCAAGAGGCAAGAGGCAAGAGTGAAGAGGGTTTGGGCGATTTTACATTTCTTTACACAGTTTGGTTTTATTGTGTTCACCTACTTAATAGCAGAAGTTGTCTTTTGATGACTAAATAACCCAGAAATTTTTGAGTAAACTTTAGTTTACTTTCGCTATTAGCCCGGAAATTCATTTCTGGGTGGGTGTGGAAGCCAACAAATAAGCCATCTGTAGCCTAAGTTGACACCAATGAGCACTGCTAAATCCCTACCCACAAAATCAAATGAATAAGCCGTGTTGAGTATAGTTTGACTTTTATTATGAGAGAAGAGGACAAAGGGCATTTTCTAACAATGATAAAAGCCTGTTGTCATCAGTTTCTGATATTCCCAATGTGACTAATTTGCTGAAATGGAAAATAATCACAACAGTTTGACAAAGCTAAATAAGGAGAATCGGGGTTTGGGAATGGAACGGTGGAAACAAGACTTCAAAAATGACCTGATTGCTGGTTTGCTGGTGGTAATTCCCCTGGCAACCACAATCTGGTTAACAATTACCATAGCCACCTGGGTAATTAACTTTCTCACCCAAGTTCCTAAACAACTTAATCCCTTTGATGGCTTAAATCCAATCCTAGTAAATATACTTAATTTACTAGTAGGATTAGCAGTGCCATTATTAAGTATTCTAGCTATTGGTTTAATGGCTAGAAATATTGCTGGTCGGTGGTTATTGGATTTTGGTGAACGGTTATTACAAGCGATTCCTCTGGCAGGACAGGTATATAAAACTCTCAAGCAACTCTTAGAAACTCTCCTAAAAGATTCTAATGGTAAATTTCGGCGGGTAGTTTTAGTAGAATACCCTCGTCCGGGCATTTGGGCGATCGCATTTGTCACCGGCGCAATTAGCAATGAAATCCAAAGTCAAATATCCCGTCCCGTCATCAGTCTATTTATTCCCACTACCCCTAATCCGACCACAGGATGGTATGCAGTAGTACCAGAAGAGGATGTAATTAATCTCTCTATATCCGTAGAGGATGCTTTTAAGATAGTTGTGTCAGGTGGTATAGTCGCCCCTAATATTCCATCACCAGAGCTTTCTGCACTGTCAGCAGGATCATCTTTAGAAATACAACAGCGGGAAATTCCCGAAATAGAAACTAAACTCGATACCAACCTAGCAAAGTGAACAAAAAATAGATAAGCTAATTGTTCATCTGTGCTAGAACTCATATATTTTTCATCATCCCAACTGTATGCAACGTCGTAAACCCCAACAAATAGCCCGCGAATTGGCTCTGTTAAGCCTTAGCCAATTACCCATTAACCCCAAGAAACTGGAAACCCTATCAGACGAGCAATTAGTCTCTAAGTTAGTTTTAGGGGCAGTCCGTACCCTGACATTAGAGGTACAGGACACATTGAACAATGCCGCAGGCGAATTACAACGGAGTAATGATCGCCTATTAACTAGCGAAACGAGAGCCGCTGACTTAAATACGGCTAGAACTATGTTGAAAGAGGCAATTTCCTATACCCAAATAGCTATCAATCAATTAGGTACATCCGTTGATTTTCCTGAATTAATTCAGTTAGCTAATCAAGATAAGGAAGTTCGTAATTACGCTAAAGCTATTATTATTACCGTTAGTGAAAATCATCAGGCTATCGAAGAATCTATCTCTCATGCTTTAGTAGATTGGCAAGTTACCCGTCTCGCCCAAATTGATAGGGATATCCTGCAAATAGCCACCGCAGAAATAAAGTTTATGAAAGTTCCCAATAGTATTGCCATTAACGAAGCTGTAGAATTAGCTAAACGCTACAGTGGAGAAGACGGACACCGTTTTATTAATGGTGTTCTCCGCCGAGTTAGTGAACAAAAACAACCTGTTTAAATTGGTCATTGGTAAGACTTTTATTCCTTATTCTTCTTTCTTAACTCCTGAACTCCTGATAGCGCAGCGTGGCGTTAGCCATACTCCTGAATGGGCGCAAGCCCTGCGCCCCTACCTCCTGATAGCGTTCACGTAGTGTGCCGAAGGCATAGCGTGGCGTTAGCCATACTCCTGAATGGGCGCAAGCCCTGCGCCCCTACCTTCTGATAGCGTTCACGTAGTGTGCCGAAGGCATAGCGTGGCATTAGCCATACTCCTGATAGCGCAGCGTGGCGTTAGCCATACTCCTAAACTTCTCTAATTAAACTACAATGGCTTTTAATTGGTTTCATCGTCCGAATAATGAATCTGCTGATACTCCTGAAACTCAAAATCAGGAGGAAACACCCGCAGTAGAAGCAACTGAAACAGAAACAACCGGACTAGATACGGCGGATTTGTTGGCTTTTGCTAAAGCTGCTTATAAAAATATTCAAGAAAAACAACAAATAGAACCAGAATCACCTGTAGCTGTTGAAGAAAATACTGTTACTGAAGAAATAGTAGAAACTGCACCGATAGAAATCGCCACCAATATAGCAGAAATTACTGAGGATGTTGTCAGTGAATTAGAAACAGCTAATTTATCTTTTTTAGAACGGGCTGCGGCTGAAAGAGAAGCTAAACAGGAGAAATTAATTGCTAGTGCGATAGAAACAGAGATTCCAGAAACACTGACAAACCCAATAGCAGCAGAAGTCGAGATTCCAGAACTGGTGTTTGATGATGGGTTTAAGTGGTCAGCCAAGGTTTTAGCCGCCCAAGGGAGAAAAGCCGAAGATATTTCTCTAGAAGAAATTACTTGGTTGAAAAAACTGCGCCAAGGTTTAGATAAAACCCGACGGAATATTCTCAACCAACTCAAAGCAATTGTTGGTCAAGGACCTCTTAATCAAGCGGCTGTAAATGAAATTGAATCAGTACTTCTACGGGCAGATGTGGGTGTAGAGGCGACGGATTATATTATTGCTGCGCTCCAGAAAAAAATACTTGCGGAAGTTACTCCACCGGAACAAGCGATCGCTTATCTGAAAGAAATTCTCAGAGGTATGCTAGATGCACCCCTGCAAAACCAAGATAAACCCAGCTTTGCACCGGAAAAAGACCAACTTACCATTTGGTTAATTACCGGAGTCAATGGCGCGGGAAAAACTACCACCATCGGTAAAATTTCTCACCTAGCCCAAAAATCTGGTTATAAATGCCTGATTGGGGCGGCAGATACATTTCGGGCGGCGGCTGTGGAACAAGTCAAAGTTTGGGGAAATAGAAGCGGTGTAGAAGTTATCGCCAATCCTGGGAAAAACACAGATCCAGCAGCAGTGGTATTTGATGCGATCGCCGCCGCCCAATCAAGAGAAACCGAACTACTATTAATAGATACCGCTGGGAGACTGCAAAACAAGAAAAACCTCATGGATGAACTCAGCAAAATCCGCAAAATCATAGATAAAAAAGCCCCTCATGCCCGCGTTGAATCCCTGTTAGTTCTCGATTCCACCTTGGGACAAAATGGACTGCGACAAGCTGAAGTATTTTCCCAAGCAGCCCAACTCAGTGGCGTTGTTTTAACCAAATTAGACGGAACAGGTAAAGGGGGTGTAGCGATCGCTGTCGTCCAGCAATTAGGCTTACCTATCCGTTTTATAGGCGCTGGTGAAGGAATTGAAGATTTGCGTCCATTTTCTAGTTACGAATTTGTAGAAGCATTACTAAGCGGTTGATAACGCCATCAAAAAAGCGATTATAAGTCGCGGATACACAGACAAAACCCACTTTCGTGGGTTAAGAAGCCTTAATTTTTCATTAGTCCAGGTATCCCTTACGGGATCACAAGTTAGGTTTATTCAGCAAGCCCTAATTACTT
>NZ_VILC01000130.1:0-10699 GCF_009712065.1 Aphanizomenon sp. UHCC 0183
CTTTCTTCTTTTACCTCACTTGAATGGTAATTACTATAATTTTCACTTGTGTATAAAATATGGTAAATCATGGAAAGTATAAGCTAAACACCATGCGTCTTGAAACCTATAGTTTTTCTATGGCGAAAACCCAAGTTTTCAAGATGGATGGGGTATATGAGCATTAATAGAATACAGTTTACGAATATTCTTGAGTAAAATTGACATTGAATAGGTTGAAACTTAGGGTAAATATGTTGCAAATTCTTGACTCTACTTTAAGAGAAGGAGAACAAACTCCTGGAGTTTATTTTTCTCCAGACAAAAAAATGATAATTGCCCAGTTTTTAGATCAGATAGGAGTTGATATTATTGAAGTGGGTAATCCCGCAGTAGATCGAGAAATAGCTTTAGCTATCACGCGCATTTCTCAAGCAGGACTTAAGGCGAAAATAGGCGCTCATTCTCTTTGTAAAATAGATCATGTGCAAAAAGCTTTAGATTGTGGTATTGATTTTTTAGGGATATTTTTTAGTGTTTCTAAAAAGCGATTACAACAAGATTATAATATTGATTTAGATGTAGCAATTGAAAAGATTATTGAAGTAGTTACTTTTGCCAAAGAACAGAAGCATGACTTATTAATTAGATATACAGCAGAAGATACAGTGCGATCGCCCATAGAAAATGTCATTGCCGCAGCCACCGCCGCAGTCAAAGCAGGAGTGAATATCATTAGTATAGCAGATACAACTGGCTACTCCACACCTTTTCATCCCCAGCGCAGTATGTATTTTTATGTCAAAACCCTAAAAGAAGAATTAGGAAATCGTGGTTTATATCCACAGATAGAGGTGCATTGTCATAATGATAAAGGTTTAGCTTTAGCCAATGCCTTAGATGCCTATAGAGCAGGTGCAGACATTATTGATGTAGCCACAATGGGATTAGGAGAAAGAGCAGGAATTGTTGATTTAGCTGAACTATTAATCAATTTAATAGATATGGGTGAAAAAGAAAAAAAATGGCAACTTAACTATCTAGAAGAGTTATATAAATTCGTGAGTCAGCATTCTCATATTCCCATTCCTCCCCATCAAGCTATCACCGGAAAAAATGCCTTTACCCACTATGCTGGAGTTCATGTTAAAGCTGTAGCCAAAAATGAGGAACTTTATCAAAGTTTAAATCCGCAACTTCTCGGCAAACAAAGTAGTTTTGCATTAGGAATGCAATCAGGATATACTGCTGTGCAAATGGCTCTGAAGCAAATTGGTCAAGGAGAACTAGCTGAAAATAAAGACCTTGTAGATAAAATTCTCCAAGAGATTAAAGTAATTGCCAAAAGAGGAACTCCCATTAATATCGAAGAAGAACTACCGAAAATTATAGAACAATTTAGTGTAGCAACACATCCATTCGGGAACGATATTTGTAATTTGTCTGTTTGAGTCCAGGAATGAATTAAGAATTAAGTTCACCCTTGCTTATTTTGTCTTAATTATTCCTACTGCTTCTTTTTGACTCCTGATATAAGTAGGTGAACACAATAAAACCAATCTGTGTAAGTAGGTGAACACAATAAAACCAAACTGTGTAAAGAAAAGTAAAATCGCCCAAACCCTCTTCACTCTTGCCTCTTGCCTCTTGCCTTTTGCCTTGCCATAACGACAATTTTCAACACCAACCTACTTAAAGAAAAGTAAAATCGCCCAAACCCTCTTCACTCTTGCCTCTTGCCTTGCCATAACGACGATTTTCAATGCTAACCTACTTACAATATGTTAAAAACTCAAGAACCTGAATTTAATTGTCTCAAAACTGAAATCAAACCATCTGCAAAATGGTGGACTATACTGAGCGTTAGTATTGGTGTATTTATCTTTTCCTTAGATGTTTATATAGTTAATCTAGCTCTACCAATAATGCTGGAATCACTACATACGACCTTTGCAAATAGTCAATGGGTAGTATTGAGTTACCTGTTAGCAATATCTATTTTTGTTTTGAGTGCTTCTAAATTAGGCGATATATGGAGTAAAAAGAAGTTGTACATTATCGGTATGATAGTGTTTACAATTAGTTCTTTGCTATGTGGACTTGCCCCAAATATAGGCTTTTTAATAGCTTTTCGTGCCATTCAAGGAGTAGGGGCTGCATTTATCTCAGGACTAGGAACAGCGATGATTGTAGAAGCTTTCCCAGTGGAAGAACGAGGGCTGGGTTTAGGTATTCGCGCTGGAGTATTTGGTTTAGGAATGATGTTGGGACCAACAATAGGAGGTTTATTAGTTAGTATCGGAGATTGGCCTTTAATTTTCTTTATTAATGTGCCAATTGGGATTATAGGGATTTTAATTATGGCTTATTTTGTCCCCCCTTCTATTGTTAATGGAGAAAAACAACAGTTTGATATCATAGGAACTATAGTTATCACATTTATATTAACTTGCTTTATATTGGCAATAACCTTATTAGAAGAACAGAATCATGACTTAAATATCATTCTAGCTTTACTATTTTTATCTATGATTAGTTTAGCTTTTCTCATCTTCATAGAAATGCGGACTGTCACCCCTATTTTAGATTGGAAAATTTTTAGATCTTTAGACTTAAGTTTAGGTTTAGGATTGCGGTTTATAGGTAACTTCGTGATTGCCGGATCAATCTTTATCCTCCCTTTCTTTTTCAAACTAGTCAAACAATATCCTACTAATAAAGCTGGTTTTCTATTAGCAATTCCACCGATTATCATTGTTTTAACCGCACCTATGGCTGGGACGCTTTCTGATAAATTTGGCTCACGGATTATTAGCATAACAGGATTATTATTAATGGCTGTTGGCTGCTTTTTAATCAGCACATTTAACGCAGAATTAACGATAATCAATTATATAATTGCAATTATTCCCTATGGGTTGGGTATAGGAATGTTTCAATCTCCCAACAATAGCGCCATTATGGGAGCAGCACCACAAGATAGTTTAGGGATTGCTTCGGGTTTATTATCCTTGTCACGAATATTAGGACAAACTATAAGTGTGCCATTAGTGGGAGCTATATTTTCATTTGTGACTCTTAACAATACTCAACTAAACACAAATATTAATATCACTAATGCACCTGTTGAATCATTAGTTTTAGGTACACAAATTACTTTTCGCTTCATTACTATTCTCTTAGTTATTTCTACAGTATTTGCAATTTATTTATGGTGGATTGAACAAAAGCGAGTATCAATGGAAAAACTCATTTCTGATATAGATAAGTAGTGAGACAGAATTAATTACACAATGTCATTGGGAATGGAACGAAGTGAAATGAAGCAATCACAAGGGTTGTGATTGCTTCCCTTCGCTCGCAATGACTGTAAATATTTTTGTCCAATTACTTACCTGACTTAAGGGGCTTCCAATTAAAAAAATACCCAAAAATTTCTTGTGGTGCGGGCATCTTGCCCGCTAAGGAATGTGAATTAAATAAGGTGCAAAAGTAGGGTGTGTTAGCGACAGCGTAACGCACCATTCCAGGTTACATCAGAATTGCAGGTTATTAAATTTGCGTTCCTAACCATAATCTGGATTGGATTTTAAATGGATGGTTTCCTCAGATAATTGACACAATTCTTCTAGGGATATCTTTTTGTCATTGTATAATTCTTCAATCTTCTTGGTAGCAGCTTCTAAAATTTCCTGACCATTTCTGATTTCGATGTTTAATTTATTTAGATTTTCATCAAAAACCACAAATAGCGATATATTTCTCCCAATAGTTTGTGTACTACCTTTCACCTTAAAATCAGTCACAAATTTACCTTCTGTGGGGACATGAAGAGGTAAATTGCAAGATTGAATAATGTCCTGAATATCTGCAAGTTGTAACCTAGAAATTGGGGTAATTTTCACTTCTATATTCACAAATTCTGCTAAGTCTGGTTGCTTAATTACAACATCTTCTAATGACTCATATTGAAATGTAATTTTCCCGGCTAAATTATCAGTAATTGCATAAATTTGCATAGAGTATGGAGGTTTAGGTACAGAACCCTGTGCATAGAATAAACTCCCCTCTGCTGTGACAGTGATTTGAGATGTATCTGCTAGAGTTTGTAAAGATTGCAGATTAGCAATAGTGCTTTTAACAAATACAGAATCTAGTCCTAAGATAGATGCTAAATCATTAGCGGTAGGTGGAGGATTAAACTCCATACCAGCACGAATAATAAACTCTTCTAAGACATTAAATTTGCGAGATTCTTTAATAGTTAATTCTAAGAAATTTTGAGTTACTGTATAGCCAAATAGACGTGCAGCTAAAACTAACAAACCAGAATTTTCAGTTTCAATTTTCTCAACTATATATTTTAGATTTTCATCAATCTGTTTAACTACAGAAGCAGGAAACATCAATAAAACCTCCATGATAATTAACAGTGTTGGCAACTTCAGAATACATATTACCCACTGTACCGGGTTTAGCGGTAAATAAATCGTGACAACCGACAATTACCAATAATTCCTGAGCGCGAGAAAAAGCCACGTTTACCCGTTCTGGTTTATTTGCAAATCCCACATCTCCTTGATGATTATTCCGCACCATACTGACAATTACTACTGGTCTTTCCATACCTTGAAATCTATCAACTGTACCTGTTCTGATTTGTAAAGAAGGGAAAAGTTCAGATTGCAACCGTTCATCAATTTTTCGTAATTGAGCGCCATAAAATGTAATTACAGCTATTTCTTTTCTTGGTTCTCCATTTGCAACTTTATTCACCCAAACTTTCTCAAATTGATGACAGATACTTTCAATCACATCAATTTCTTTAGTATTCAAAAATGAAGTTCCACTTCGTTCTTCTTGAAATTCATTTTCTCTGGGCATTTTTACCCAACATAAATGATTGTCAGGTTGAATAATTTCCCCTGCTAAATTATGAGCGCGTTTTGTATCAGGTTCTAAAATCCCACATTCCAATTTACCATGATAAAATTGATTGATTGCGCCCATAATCATTGGGTGCATTCGATATTGAGTATTCAGCATTTTTTTAATGCTTTTATCTGCGGTTTCAAACTGACTTTTAAATAATGACTCTTCTAAAAATTGCAATTCTTCTCTGGTATTACCCATTGTTTTCGCAACTTCTTCCACAGTGCTAGTATCAAGCATAGGTGGTAATTGCCGATGATCTCCTACCATGACTAATTTTTTACCTTTCAAAGCCGGAATTAGCAATTCTGGAGGAGTGCATTTACTAACTTCATCAATAATCACAACATCAAAAGATTGAAATTCTTCTGAGAAATTATAATTTGCCGCTTGAACGCAAGTAATACCAACAACGTTAGCATTATCTAAATAGATTCCCCTTAGATCTTTACTATCTTGTTCTGAAGGTTTACGAAGTTTTGCAACCCAATCTTGCACAAAGTTTTGATATTTTTGCAGATAATTTTCTTCACTTTTTAGCTGTCGTTTCCATGATTTAAATTTATTTTGAATACTGCATAAAAAGTCTGAGTCAAATAAATTATCATTAGATAATTCTGGTTTGAGTTTATCTGGGATTGTTTGCCAAATTGACTGCCACCAATTCCGTTCGCTAATTAAACTAGCTGATAACTGTAATTGTAATTTCTGTTCTAAATCAGCTATTTTTATTTGTAATTCTGCAATTTCTTGTTGATAAATATCAGCTTCTGCTTGCAAATTTATGAACTCCTGATTTAAAGAGTCTTTAATTGTTGCTAAAATGGTAAAAGGTGCTAATGAGGAAATCAGAGTTTCTATTTCATTGACGCGATTTTCCCAAAATTTGACTTGCTGAGAAAATTCCTGCGGTTGTTCCCAAATATTTGCTTGTCTAGTCAGATATTTTTCTGCTATAATCCTTAATGGCGCAGGGATATTTTGCTGTTTATGAAGTGCTTGTAAGTTATGAATAACTTCTGCCAGGTTTAAATTAGCAGCTTCTTTGCTTTTTCTTACCTGAGATTTAGCTTCAGATATTTGTTCTGAAGAAATTGCATTTTGCGGAAGTTCTTGAAATTGCTGGTTTAAAATTTGTAATTGTTGTTCAGCTTCAGTTTTAACTCTTAAAACACATTGACGGGCATGAACTAAGATAATATCTAGTAATTCTTGGGTAATGCGGGTAAGAGTAGCTTCAACATTGTTCCATTCAAAGGAATTACTGTATGTTTTTTCCAATCTAATTAAAAAGACTTGAGTATTTTCAACTAGCAATTTTCGCTGTTTAGGATTGAGTAGTTGATAATTTTGGAGTTTTTGATAGGTTGTTTGCCATTGAATTTGATCGGGTTTTGATAATACTATCGGAATTTGACTAAAACTTTGCTGTAAAAAATAACTAAAATCATGTTTTTTACCTTTCCTATCTATAAAATTACCTTCTATTTCATAAGCTATGGCTTTTGTTAATACTCCCCAATCTGGTAAACTGATTTGATAGTTTTTAGGAACAATAGTTAATTTTAATGTCTTAGCAAACATCAATAAACCTAATGGTAAATCTACCATGTTTTCTGTTAAAACTAAATTAGATTGTTGACATTCTTTTAAGACTTGATACAAGTTGTTGTTAGCTGTAGACTTCCATTCGACAACAGCTTCAATAATATAATCAATTTCCCGTTTGCGATTTTCCCAAATTTGGATTGTTGGCTGTAAATCGTTTTGGTTATTAAATTTTTGATAATCTGTTTCTAATTTCTCCAAGGATAAAGAATGCTGTTGGAAAATATAAACTAATTTTGCTACTTCGGAAATAGCTAAACCTACATCATTGGCATTTTTTAATCCTGGTTTAAATCCAGAAAGATGAGTTGTGATATTTTCCTGTAACCAAACTGCTAACCCAAATGCGCCAAAACCTGGACGGACAAAACCAAGTTCTTCAATACATTTGATAGCTTGACGCACATTTTCTCGAAAATATTCTACTTGTTGGTTATTTTCTGTATAAGGTTTAATTTGTGGTAAAAAATTGTTAATTTCTGAAGATTCCCAGTCTATATTTGTGGGATTTTTGAGAATGTTTTCTAAACCAGTAATTAAATATTCAATTTCTTTTTTCTTGACTAAAGTTTGATGATATTCAAGCTGTTGATTTTGATAAGCTGCTTCTAAATTTTGTTTTTCGGTTTTGAGTTCATTCTGTTGCTGATTGATTTCTGCTTCTGCCAGAAAATAGTCTGTGAATCGTGGTAATAATAGTAATAATTGATTGAGAATTTTGATATTTTCGTGACGTTGACTGAGATTATTTTCACAGTCAGTGGCGGTATTTTGTAGCCATGTACCAATTACTTGATCTTCTAAAAATGGCTGTCCTTCTTCACCAACTTTTTCGGCTCGTCCCTTCCTAATAGCGCGAATAACGGGATTATGTACTAAGCGACTGAGGGCGTTATCAACGGCTAAATTGGCTTGAGAGGTAATTAATGTCCGTCCTCCACGCAAAGCTACCTGATAGCAAATTTCCGCAATTACGGTAGTTTTTCCTGTACCTGGTGGTCCCTGAATTAGCACTAAGTCCTCTGCGGACAGGACTTTTTCAACTGCGGCTTTTTGTCCAGCATTTGCGGAGGATAATAATAAGTCTTTTGAGTTAAGTTTAATCCTTTTGATAATCGGTCTGGCTTGGGAAGCGTCGAATAAAAAGTTACCTAAATAGGGATTTTGAGTGCGTCCTTGTCTTAATTGTTCTAGAGCTTTTTCTTTACGTTCGATTTGTTTGATGTCTCCAGCAGCATCAAAAAATAAGTAGCCTTTATTGGGAAGTTGATAATTACCTTTGGCTATATATTCGATTAGTTCTCGTTCTAGGCGAATATGAATAAGATTATGTTTTTGATCAATTTTTTCAATAGTTCCTAATTGACGACTGTGGCGACGATTTTTATCTGTCGGTACGGAATCGAGAAAGTTGACTTCCTGATTTTTGGCTTTTTTGACCCGTTCCCAGAAATTCTCCACACCTAAAATATTCTCTTCAGAACCGTTAAGCGTAGCTGAATTAACTTTAATTTCTAACGCGATTTGTCGAGAATTTGAGCTATTGTTAGCAATCAGAAAAGATACACAAAATTGGCGTGATTTAGCAATACGTTCTTCTACTTTTAAAAAGGCTTTCCAGGCTTTAAGTTGATCTTCGGTGGGGACATGATTTCCGCAAATTGGCATATTTTTTATTTTTGCCAATAATGGTTTGGGAATATCCAAATGATGTTGATGATTTGGGCTTAGTCGCAACCAATAGGGTAAGGCATAGCCATCAATATTTCCTCGCAATTCATGTAGTAAATAAGCTGATAAAATTTTAAATCCGCCATGTCCATCTTGACGAATAGCAGCTTTAAATGCTAGGGTCTTTCCTAGCTGTTTCAGTTTTTTTGGAAGTTGAAAGTTATCTTGGTCTGTGGCTATAGTTAGTTCCCAAATCTCTTCTCCTGATTCTTTTCCTGTTCCTTGACGACGAATATAAAATAAACCTGGTTGTTTACCAACTAAATCAAATAATAATTCATTGGCACGTTCTCGTCGTTCTCGAAAGTCAGGATATAATTGTAGGGATGATTGACCTTCAAAATGGCGAACTAAATTATCAACTGCTGAACCTATGAATGTATAACCACAATCTTCTATCTTCGTTTTATTATTCATAGTTTTGGTAGTAAATAGGAGTAATAAATAATTTAATATTTAAAAATAAATTTGAAATTGTTGCCAATAGAGATAGGTGTTGGGTTGCGTTCCTTAACCCAACCTACACCTAATAAATGATTTTAAGAAGCTAGTGCTACTTCTACCGCTTGTTGTAATTCACCTTTGTTGTACATTTCAATCAAAATATCAGAACCGCCAACGAATTGACCATTAATGTATACTTGAGGAATTGTTGGCCAGTTGGAATATTCTTTGATGCCTTGACGAATTTCTTGATCTGCAAGTACATCAATGGTTTCAAAGGGAACTCCTAATGTATTGAGAATTTGGACAACGTTATTAGAGAAACCACATTGGGGCATTAATTTGTTGCCCTTCATGAAAACCATAATTTTGTTTTCTTCTACCAAAGTATCAATTCTTTCTTTAAGTTCTGGGGTCATGATTAGTTATTTCCTTATGTTACTGAAATTCAAGAGTTGATCCGATTTTAGATTTTGTTTTCTGAATCCAAAATCCCAAATCTAAAATTAGTTTGTTGTTTGTCAAGCTTAGGGAGTGGAGGTTTTAAGTGCTAAAGCATGGATCGCTTCTGTGGACATGGCTTCTTGCAATGCGCTATAAACTAGTTGGTGTTGTTGCACTAGTCCCTTACCTGCAAACTGCGATGAAACTACTGTTACTTGATAGTGATCACCACCACCTGTCAAGTCTTGTACTTGCACTTGGGCATCTGGCATTTCTGCCTTGATCATTGCCTCTACCTGTTGCGGACTTATCATCGCCATTCCTGAAAAACTTACTTCTCTATTATTAACAGATATGTAGCGGTTGGGGTAGACAAATAACGTAGTTAAACCTTACCCAAACTCAAAGCAATAAGATCAAGTTCGTTAGATTTCCAGTTATTAAGTTTTTCAGTCCCTAAAATAGCGATTCTCGTAACGGTTAACTGATTTTTAACTTTGAGTTTCATGGACTTGGTTTGCTACGTCTCTTATTGTTATACTCCTATTGACTCGTATTGGCTACTATTTGGCTCATGAATATTTTGCTCTTCGGCTATTTTTTTCTTGTAAGCCCGAAGAAAGTAAAGCTTCGAGGAAAAGCAGTGCATGATAGCCATAAAATCCTGCATTAGTTCTTCGTGCTGTGATAGCTTGGCATTTTTCACCACGTCGTCTTAGGGTGATAACCAAATTGTTTGTAAACTTGTTCTGGGGTTAGGTATTTCATCTTGCGGTTAAATACGATTAACCCCAGTATACTACGTTATTTTGAGATTAAAGAGTGCGGCTGTTGCCTGTTAGCATTTGCCGATTATTTTTTACCTTGACGCGGAAAGGGGACATCTACAAAACCTAGTTCAAATAATTGTTGGTATGCTTTTGTGCCTAGTTCTCTGGTGGGGTTTTGACTTTTGATGATTTGCACTAGTAAAGGTATGGCTAATTCTGGCTGATTTTGCGCTCGATGTACTAGGGCTAATTGATAGGTGGCTTCATCTCGCTTTTGGGCAGTTGTTAAAGCATTTTTGCGGTAGGTATCGGCGGCGCGAATGTCAATACCTGCAAAACTAGAGTTGAGGTCTTGGTAAAAGCTTGATAATTGATTATAAACTTGGCGGGCTTCTTGGAGTTTTTTGACTGCTAGGGCGTAGTTTTGACTAGAAACCGCTTCGGTTGATTCTTTCATCAAGCGATCGCCCCCCTCTATACTTAAAAGATTATTGCTTGTTCCTGTGGGAGTAAGAGTATTAGGTTGATTCGTATCAATCGGTTTTGGTTTGGCTTGACTAATAGGATTGGATACCTTTTTCCCTTCAGCATAGGTAGGTGATAGCAGTCCCAAAGATACTATGAGTGATAAAGATGTTAAGCGAATTAAGGTAGCAGCATTCATGAGTTTAATTAGTGCAACAATTCTATAGAAAAAGTTGGGAAACCTTGTGTATCTTAACTCTCTTTGTCCTAGAGATAAAGTCAGTTACTTGATAACTAAGTAGTGAGACAGAATTAATTACACAATG
>NZ_VILC01000131.1:0-10171 GCF_009712065.1 Aphanizomenon sp. UHCC 0183
GAAGATCAACAACAACGTTTATCCGAACTAATGACTATCTGGAGAATAGCACGAGATCAGGAACAGAAACTTCCGCCAGAAATACAAATTGAGTTAGATAATCTTGTTAATCTTGAACTCAATGCTGCTACAGCTAGAACCGCATCCTTTGCACAACAGTAGAGTCAATGAACCCATTTTATCTCCAAAATATTCAATGAAAATGTGATATAATATCAAGACCATAAACAATAGGAGATGTTTTATGAATCAAACCATCAATAAAATTGTGGAATCAATTGAGTCTCTTTCTGGTGAAGAAAAATATTTATTATTTGAGCAATTAGCTAAAAGAAAATTATTTAATGGTTATGAAAAACTATATCCAAATGTCGGAGAATCTTTAGAAATAGCTGAATCTGATTTTAATGATTATCTTCCTAATTTAGAAGATTATGAAGATAGATTGGCAAAAGGAGAAATTAAGTGGTAGATTTAAAAAGAGGAGATATTGTTTTATGTGATCTTAATCCAGTTAGAGGAACAGAACAGGCAGGAATTAGACCAGTTGTAATTGTACAAATAGATCAAGCTAATAAAGTCAGTCCTCATACAATCATTGTACCTTTGACTTCAAAAATTCGACAAACTATTTTAACATCTCATGTATTTATACCTGCTAATACTGGAGGCTTAAAACAGGATTCAGTTATTTTATGTGAGCAAATTAGAGTAATAGATAAATTAAGAATTAACAAAATTATTGGTCATTTAGAAGATGATTATTTATTTAAATTAGAACAAGCATTATCTGTAATTTTAGGGATTAATTTTAACAAAACAGAAAAAATTATTGATGAACTTTGAAAGAAATAATTAATTATATGGAAACAATAACTTTAAATTCTCATGTTGGTCAAGAGGGAATATTACATTTAGATATTCCTGTAAATATTATTAATACTGATCACAAATTAGACTCATTACCAACAATAAATGATAAATTAAAACAATTATTTGATATTCTCACAAATAAAAAATGTTTAATTATCCTTGATGATTTACAAAATATCTTTATTCCTAGTCAATTCGCGGGAAAATATCAACCAGAATATCAAGATTATCAAACCTTATTCAAAATGATTACAGAAACCCAACATCAAAGTAGCGTCATATTAATTAGTCAAGAACAATGTCCAGAAATGGAATGTTTAGATGAAGAACTATATCCTATTAAATCTTTAGAATTATCAGGTTTAGATAATCCAGAAATTCTCAAAAATACCGGATTAAAAAATAAGGATAGTTGGTTAAAATTAATCAAATTATATGAAGGTAATTTAATTTATTTAAAAAGTATTAGTATTCTAATCAATAAAAATTATGATGATCAAGTTGCTGATTTTTTAGCTGAAAATACTTTACATATTACCAATCAAATGCAGTCTCATTTTTACGAGACATTTCACCACCTATCACCCCAAGAACAACAAATAGTATTAGAACTAAGTAAATTTGAAACCCCTATTTCTAGAGAAGAATTAAGACAAAGTTTAAATTTATCCTCAGTTGATTTTAATAATGGTTTACAATCTTTACAACAACGGTATTTAGTAACCAAAATCAAAGAAGATAAAATTCTGTTTAAATTGTCTCCAGTTTTTCAAGAATATGTGAGAACTTGTTGTTAATACGAAAATGTTAGCATCATAGGGAGAGCGATCGCATTACTGTGATGGCACAACAACTCAATAAAATGGGGGCAAAAATCAGCGAATTACCCGACGGGATGGAAATCACCGGCGGTACTCCCTTAGTCGGTGCGGAAGTAGATAGCCATACAGATCATCGCATTGCCATGAGTTGAGCGATCGCTGCCCTTAACGCCATTGGTACAACCACCAAAGTATTAATTATAATTTGCATGGAGCTAAGCGGATTCGAACCGCTGACCCCCTCAATGCCATTGAGGTGCGCTACCAACTGCGCTATAACCCCGAAATCCTAATTCAGTAAGCAAAAAGGCTTATTGGTTAGTTTTTTTAGTTGTCTCTTTTGTGATTATATGTCAATCTATGTCAATTCAGTCAAGAGAGTTATGTTAAGAAATATTAAGCAGTGAATCAGACAAATCTTCTCACAATAGGGTAGGCACGGGGGCGCTACCCCTAAGATAATCGCTATATTTACCCTTTACCAAACACAGTGGTTAGAGAACGGGCAATATTTTTCGGTTGCATTGCATCCATCGCTGCTGTCGGTTCATAACCACAATGCACCATACAATCAGCACATTTAGGATTACCACTAGCGCCACCGTATTGACTCCAATCAGTCTTATCTAACAACTCCTGAAAGGTTGTATAGTAACCTTCATTCAATAGATAACAAGGTTTTTGCCAACCTAAAACACTATAACTAGGACTACCCCAAGGGGTGCATTCATAGTCTTTTTCACCAATGAGAAAATCTAAGAATAAAGGGTTGTGATTAAAGTTCCAGTTCTTTTTTCCAGATGTGTAAGGTGAGAGAATTTCTCTAAATAAAGCGCGGGTTTGTTCTTTTTGCAGAAAATGATCTTGATCTGGTGCCCATTCGTAACTGTAACCAGGAGAGATCATCATCCCGTCAGTACCCAAGGTTTCCAGAAAATCGAAAAACCCCTGCATTTCTTGAATATCGCAACCTTCAAAAATGGTCGTGTTAGTAGCGACACGAAACCCTTTAGCTTTAGCTGCGCGAATTGCTTGGACAGCAGTATCGAAAACGCCTTTTCTGTCTACACATTTATCATGCCATTCTCGCATTCCATCTAAATGGACGCTAAAAGTTAGATAGGGAGAAGGTTTAAACTTATCAAGACTCTTTTCTAGTAATAAACCATTAGTACACAAGTAAATATATTTCTTGCGTTTAATTAAACCTTCAACAATTTCACCTATTTGGGGATGTAGGAGGGGTTCGCCACCGGGAATAGAAACAACCGGTGCGCCGCATTCTTCCACAGCCGCAAAACACTGTTCGGGAGTGAGATTTTGCTTGAGGATCTCTACTGGATGTTGGATTTTACCGCAACCAGTACAAGCTAGGTTACACCGGAACAGGGGTTCTAACATCAATACGAGGGGGAAGCGTTTCCGCCCTAATAAGCGTTGTGTAACTAAATATTTACCTATATCTATTGCTTGTTGTAAATTAATTGCCATGAAACTAACACTCCTCAATTTGGTCATTGGTCATTGGTCATTGGTCATTGGTCATTGGTCATTGGTCATTGGTCATTAGTCATTGGTCATTAGTCATTGGTCATTAGTCATTGGTCATTGGTCATTGGTCATTGGTAATTAATTTCTGTAACCTGTAACCTGTCACCTGTCACCTATTCACATAACTTTGGTCATTGGTCATTAGTCATTGGTCATTGGTAATTAATTTCTGTCACCTGTCACCTGTCACCTGTAACCTGTAACCTGTCACCTGTCACCTGTCACCTATTCACATAACCATTAGACACAAACCAATCTACAGCATCCTTGAGAGCTATATTCAGGGGTGACTGAGGTAAACCTAATTCGCGGATAGCCTTAGAAGCATCATAATACATTGGTTGCTGTGCCATGCGGACTCCATCTATGGGAACTGTGGGAGTTTTCCCTAGTGGTGCGAGGATTTTTTCTTCTACCCAAGCTACTGTAAGGGGTATCCAAGCTGGGATGGATGTTTGTGGTGCTGGTAAATTGGTGATTTGGGAGAGTTGTTCTAGGAGTTGTTTAAGGCTAAGATTTTGATGACCGAGAATATAGCGATCGCCTGATTTGCCTTTTTGTAAAGCTAATAGGTGTCCCTTGGCTACATCGCGCACATCAATAAAATTTAACCCCGTATCCACATAAGCGGGCATTTCTCTCCGCAAAAACCGCAGAATAATCTCCCCCGTAGGCGTAGGTTTAATATCTAAGGGTCCAATGGGACTGCTAGGATTAACGATCACAATATCTTGACCTTGGTTCACCGCAGATATTGCCACTTGTTCAGCTAAGAATTTAGATTTTTTATAATCCCCCACTAATTTTTCTACGGGACTTTGGTAATTTTCATCTACAACCTGTCCCAATTTACCCACACCAATAGCGGCAACGGAACTAGTATAAACTGTACGTTCAATTCCCGCTTTTTGGGCTGCGGCTAAAATATTGCGCGTTCCTTCTACATTGTTAATATAAAGCAAGTCTCGGTCTTTTTGCCACAGGGAATAATGGGCGGCGACATGAAACAGATATTCACAACCCTGCATCTGTTCCCAGATATTCGGGTTATTCAAATCACCTTTGACAATATCTACCGCCAAACCCTGTAAGTTACTCAGGTTACTATCAGGACGTACCAAGGCTGTCACTTGGTATCCTTCCTGTAAAAGCGATCGCACCACATGAGAACCAATAAACCCTGTACCACCTGTTACAAATACTCGCATTCTATCACCCCTTACTGCTCAAAATTTAATTATCTATGTATCTGGGTAAGTTACCAAAGTTTTTTGTTTTCGTGTAATCAGTTAATGATAGGATAGTCTTATGTACTAAAGTTTATATCACTTTAAACTATGTCCCTACAAGAAGAAATTGACAAAATAAGGCAAGAGATTCAGACAGATGGTTACTCAATGTCTATTGGCGAATGGATGAGTCTTTATCAGAGTAATGAGATTGATATTAATCCAGATTTTCAAAGATTTTTTCGCTGGTCAAAACATCAAAAATCAGCTTTTATAGAATCAATTTTATTAGGCATACCAATTCCCCCAATCTTTGTTAGTCAAAGAAATGATGGTGTTTGGGATGTTGTAGATGGTGTTCAAAGACTATCAACAATATATGAATTTACGGATCTTCTTAAAAAAAATGAACAAGAAGAAAATACAGAGCCAGTCGCTCTACAAAAAACTACATATTTACCTTCTTTAGAAGGTAAAAAATGGGATGACCCAAATGACACTATAAACTCCTTAACTCAAACACAACGTTTATTAATTAGGCGAGCAATAATTCCTGTCAGTATTGTCAAAAAAGAAAGCGA
This sequence comes from Aphanizomenon sp. UHCC 0183, assembly GCF_009712065.1. Classification (NCBI taxonomy): domain Bacteria; kingdom Bacillati; phylum Cyanobacteriota; class Cyanophyceae; order Nostocales; family Aphanizomenonaceae; genus Aphanizomenon; species Aphanizomenon sp. UHCC 0183. Next base: position 5,056 of record NZ_VILC01000131.1, read on the forward strand.
TGAAATGATTAAATATGAGCTATTTCAGAGACTCCATACAGGAGGATCTATTGCCACACTTCAAGAAGTAAGAAATCGTATCCTTTTAATGTTAAATAGAAATTTATATGAATTGATGAGATCACTTGCCGACTATGAACCCTTCAAAAACTGTATTTCTTTGAGTGATAGGTTTCAGGAAGAACGGTATGATATGGAGTTAGTATTGCGGTTTATTCTGCTATTTGATCAGGATGTGGAAATTATTAAAAAATTGGGTGATGATGTTAACGTTTTCCTAACAGAGAAAATGCGCGAAATGGCTCTTAATCAAAACTTAGATTATAGCCATATAGAAACAGCATTTAAGACAACATTTGATATTCTTAATCAAACCACAGGGGATAATAGTTTCAAAAGATATCAATCTGAACAAGATAAATTTCTGGGCGGGTTTCTATTATCTGTATTTGAGGTAGTAGCATTAGGAATTGGATACAACTATGAAAATATACCTCCAACAAATGAAATATCTGATTTGATCAAAACTATTTGGTCAAATCCAATTTATAAAAAGTGGTCTCGTCCAGGCGTAGGTGCAAGACGTTTACCCCATCTTATTCTCCTGGGTAGAGGAGTATTTTCTCCTGTATGAGCATCCAAACTCCTGAAGACTTAAATATGAGACTGGCAACTGATATTACTTGGAGAAAAAAGGAACTTTCAGAAATAAAATCTTTGATAGAATTAAAAAATGTTTCTCCTCTAAGGCATAATGTATTTATTCGCAGTGGAATATGTATTTTGTATGCTCATTGGGAGGGTTTTGTTAAATTAGCAGGAAACTCTTATGTGGAATATATTAGAACCAAAAGACTACGATATGGACAACTTTCTAGTAATTTTTAGCCTTGGCAATGAAAGAAAAACTCAAACAGGCAAAAGAGACAAATAAAGCATCATTATATATACCTGTTTGTGATTTTTTTCTTTTCCAGTTAGATGAAAGATGTTCTTTACCCAAAAATCCAATTTCTACTGCATCTAATCTGTCTTCGGAAATTCTAAAAGAAATAACTCATACCCTGGGAATAGACTTTTCCCTTGACTCCACTAAATCTAAACTCATAGATGAAAAACTTTTAAAGACAAGAAACGAAATTGCACATGGTGAAGATTCCTTGACAATTGATAGAAAACAATATATAGAATTACAGACAATGGTTATGGAGATGCTAGAAGAATTTCGTAGTCGGATAGAAAATGCTGCTAGTAATGAAGATTTTCTTTTGAAAAACTAGTACCGCAAGGCGTTCGTCAAAAGTCAAAAGTCAAAACGAATATACAATGAGCTTTCCAGTAGTTTGGAATGGTCTATTTATTTCCGCCGACCTGTACTAGTAACCCGTTATCCATACACCATTATATGTCACGATCTTGTTTCTATTAATTCATAAGTTAAAGTTATTGATTTTAAACTTTAAATAAGTTTTTTGAAAAAAATTTTTTATTTTTAGGGTTCGGGTCGCTGCCGGCGTGGTATTATAGATATATAAATATAATGGAGCATAAGCAAAATTTTTACTAAGGCACGCATTCCCATTATAAAAATATCATATCTCGCGGGAAAAGTCAACAGGGTTGAACCCCAAAAAACGAATTTTTTTCAAAATTTAATTTTTTTAATTTTTTGATGTCCTGAAAAATTGAAGGGACTAAAATCCTGTAAATCAGATCCCCGACTTCTTCAAGAAGTCGGGGATCTTGATCCTCTCTATGTTTCCACATATTGCCAGCGTTTGGTTGATTCTGTTTCTCGACAGATTAAAATCCCAAACCATTCTAATCTTTCTAGATTTTCAGCAATGGCATTTTTGTATTTTCCACCATTTTTGAATTGAGCCGCAATTTGTTCCACTGTCCACTCGCTGGTATTGGTGCGGAGTAAGTCGCGGATAGTTGCAAGTTGCTCATTTAGAAATACCGGCGTTGCTGATTAAGGGTATGAATTTTTGACATTCTTCCTGTTCCCAGTTAAGAGTTCCCTGTTCCCTCCAGTTTAGCATACTAAGTCCGGTAGAGCCAAACTTCTCCGTATTTAAAAATAGGTTTTTACTTTAGTTAAAATATAGAGTATTTATGAAAAAGTAACTATTCTAGGCTAGAATATTAGGTAAATAAGTAATGGGACAGAATTAATTACACAATTGATTTTTCTGTTCCCTGTTCCCTCTCTCAACGAGTGAATTTAATTTTGTCCGACTACTTATCAACAAATTAAAGTAGAGAAACCGAAGTTGTAATAACAATTATTAGTATAGCATTTTATGACCAAAAATGAAATCACTGCAAATTATGACGAATCCTGGAAAGAAGCATTAAACGAATATTTTGATAGTTTTTTATCCTTCTTCTTTCCTGTGGCTTATAAAGCAATTGATTGGACAAAACCACCGGAATCACTAGATAAAGAACTACAACAAATTACAGCTTCATCATCAACTGAAAAACGGATTGCAGATAAACTGTACAAAGTTTGGTTATTGGATAAAACACAAGTATGGATTTTAATTCATATTGAAATTCAGAGTCAATATGATGTTGACTTTGAAGAACGGATGTACATTTATAATTACCGTGCCTTTGACCTTTATCATAAATTTGTTGTTGGTTTGGCAATTTTAGGTGATACAAGTCCCAATACTGTTCGGTTAAGACTAAAAAACAAAAATACGTAGGTTGGGTTGAGGAACGAAACCCAACATTTTCAATGATTTGTTGGTTTTATACAATAGGTTGTTTACGTGGAAATTTTCGTTAACCGAACAGTATTGATACAAGTCCCACTTGGCGACCTAACAGTTATCATCAAGCTATGTTAGATTGCGAATTAAGCTTGAAGTTCCCCATTGCTAAACTACTAGACTATGAATCACGGTGGAATGAACTAGAATCAAGTGATAATCCCTTTGCTATCATAGTAATGGCGCATTTAAAAACTAAAGCCACGACAGGGAATTTAGCAGAACGGGAACAGTGGAAATGGACATTAATTAGAGGACTTTATGATAGAGGATTAACAAAAGAACAAATTGTTAAACTCTTTAAAATCATTGATAAGATGATGACATTACCCAAAGAATTGCAACGAGGATTAGTCGCTAAAATTAAACATTTAGAGGAGGAAAATCAAATGCCTTTCATTAGTCCAACAGAAGAATTAGCAATGGAACGGGGGGTAGAAAGGGGAATAGAGCAGGGAGAACAAGGGAGAACAACAACTGATTTTCCGACAACTAAATCGGCGATTTGGTGAAATTGAATCATCATTCATTGAGACAATTCGGACATTATCAATTGAGCAATTAGAATTACTCGGTGAAGCACTCTTGGATTTCTCCTCTATCATTGATTTAGAACAATGGTTAAAAAATAAACCAGAGTCCTAGAAATAACAACCCCACTTTTCATTAATTGTGGGGAACACTAAAAACTGAGAAACTGGGATTAGAGAAAATTAAATTATTAGGGATAGTTACACTACACTTCGTGAACGCTAAAATGACTAACATCACAAACATATTAAAGCAAGCCACAGACGGGTTACTGATGACCAGTGAATCAGAATACCCATTTGAGGTTTTCGCATGGGAATCTGGACAATTAAATGAAGCCACAGTATTAGAAAAAACTGGACTTAAAGGTACTGTTAAACTTGTGGAAATTGATGATTTCTTTAGAAACTCTGTAACCGCAGAAGATTGGCACGAAGATGAGGAAAAAGCCACTGTGAAAAAGTTTCAGAATTTTGTAAATCAGTTAAAAACTAATTTAACAAATTTACAGGTTTACAAAATAGGTAATAAAGAAATTGATGTTTACATTATCGGGAATACCCCTGATGGTATAGCAGGGGTTTCCACAAAAGTTATCGAAACCTAAAGATTATCAATTTTGCTTTCAATCACCCGTTGAATATTGGGAGAAATATTGGTCAAAAAATCATACCCTGTTAGTTTTTCTATGTTGTTAACACTGGTTCGATAAACCCTCCAATTATTATCCAGTTGTTCATCATTGGGGATATTGACAGCAATAACACGAGTATTAGCAGTAATACCCTTGAGTTCAGTACCGGGGTTATCCAAAACTACAACAATTTTCCAGGTAGATTGGGGAATTGTGACTAAATTCTTCAATTTCCCCTTACTACCATAAGGTCCAGCGATAATATAAAGTTCCTTGCCTTGTGCTACTAATTCCCTAGAATAATCCTCTAAATTGCCCCAAGTATTCCTATTATTATCAGGCGTTTGGGGCATCATATTAGTCATTAAGAAAGTTGCTGTATTATCTTCAATAGTGCGGGTTCTATCAGCCGATGGCGCAACGTGACCTCTATCATACCCGGAAGCATTATAAGCAGTGGGTTTAATGCGTTCCCAACCTTCAGGTAATGTGTTATCTGGTCTAAAGTTATCTTGACGTGGGGCATCCCCAAACCATGATTTATTTAACTGCCAACTTACCCAATTAGGAGTACCATTACTGCGATTGTAAGACAGTACATACTGGGGTTTTATCATCAAGTCATTATCAGGGTTATTGATGTTGGTTGTGGCTTGACTGGGATTACCCAACAGTAAATGAACCGATGGTATATTTCTAGCAAGTAATTCTGGTTCTAATTCTAAAGTTTGTGCTTGTGCTGGTGAACAAATCAGTAGCCCAATTGCAAAACTAATTAAAAATCGGACTTTTAGGACTTTTATAAACTTGATCATAAATTACTCGGTTATTATTGAAACACTTAAACAAACTGTAAAGCAATTAGGTCAACAATGGCAATCTGCTTGTGCAATCTTTTGGTATCTGCCGGTGTCGGTTCGCAGACTAATTGAAAAAAATTTCAACGGAATAATCAGGGTTCTAACTTACCTTGTCGCAGACAAAGTGAAAATCTGTCGCGGAGTAGATGAAAAATTCCTACCAAAATCGCGGACTAATTGAAATTTTCCGCCAAATGAGAATAAAAGTTCGCAACTCATTACAGTATAGGCTTTGGAGCAATAATTCTGTAAGTAGCGATGCCTACGGCGGCTCCTTTGGAGCATCGCCGTGTAGAACGAGAGGATAA
>NZ_VILC01000132.1:0-7229 GCF_009712065.1 Aphanizomenon sp. UHCC 0183
CCCTAGTGGTCTGTCAAGCAAAAAATTGTGAATTTGAGAGAGAATAGAGGGGCTATTCACTGTAAATCTCAGCAAATAACCTAAATAACTGATTATGCTTAAGACCTATATTGTCCGGTTAAGTCAAGAAGAAAGGCAGTATCTACAAAACTTGGTATCCACAGGCAAAGCAGCAGCTTACAAAATTAAGCACGCCAATATTCTGTTAAACATTGATGTTAATGGACAAGGATGGACGGATGAAAAAGCTGCTGCCGCCAACAGTAGCCACCGCAATACAGTCGCAAATCTCTTCAGAGCGATTGGTAAAAGAAGGCATAGAATCAGCATTAAACCGCAAGCCCAGTAAAACGCCGCCTCGTCAAACGATTATTGATGGAGAGGTGGAAGCAAAACTAATCGCCCTGCGTTGTGGAGAACCGCCCGCTGGTCAGGCACGTTGGACATTGCGGTTACTGGCAGACATTGCGGTTGAGTTAGAAATTGTTCCAGCAATTAGTCACGAAACCGTGCGCCAAGTGTTAAAAAAAACGAACTCAAACCTCATTTGCGCCAGATGTATGTGATTCCACCAGAACAGAGTGCCGAATTTGTATCTAACATGGAAGATGTTCTGGAAATTTATCACCTGCCCTATGACTCCAAGTATCCGGTGATTTGCATGGATGAGCAACCTATACAATTGGTCAAAGAAACCCGCATTCCTCTACCAGCCAAACCGGGACAGCCAGAGTCGGTGGATTATGTTTTGCGATCGCAATGGAACAGCCAATATTTTTATGTTTACAGAACCCTTGTCTGGGTGGCGTAAAACAGTCGTCAGTGAACGAAGAACAGCGGTTGACTGGGCAACAGAAATTAAGCACTTACTCGATAACGACTATCCCGATAGCGACAAAGTTATTTTAGTATGTGACCAGCTAAATACTCATAAACTTGCTTCCCTATATCAAGCTTTTGAGCCATCCATTGCTCGTCGGCTGGTTGAACGCTTGGAAATTCACCATACCCCTAAACATGGAAGCTGGCTCAATATCGCTGAAAACGAACTGTCCGCAATGACTCGGCAATGCTTAGATCGTCGGATTCCTGATATTGAAACTTTAGAACAAGAAACAACGGCTTGGTATATTCAACGCAATCATTCACAAAAATCTGTAAATTGGCAGTTCACAACCGCAGATGCCCGTATCCGTCTTAAGCGTCTTTATCCACAAATAGAAAAATGACAGACCACTAGTGCCGCCGGGCGTAAATAAACCAACCATTCTAAATCCTCCAAAAGCCTATACTGTCTTCATTTTGACTTTTGACTTTTGACTTTTGACTTCCGCCTTGCGGTACTAGTCATCTTTAGATGACTTTAGCTTTTAGACAGGGAATTTATTCCCTGGCTTGAAGGCTTGAAGGGACTCTCAAATCTAACCCGTAAACACCTCTGCGGGTAAGCGATTAAAGGAAAGACGCTCATTTTGCACATCTACAAAAATGGTGTCACCGTCGCTGAAATCACCGCGTAAAATGGCTTTGGCTATTTGGGTTTCTAGTTCCCGCTGAATTGCTCTTTTTAATGGTCTTGCACCAAACACGGGATCGTATCCTACCTCTGCCAAAAAGTCAAGAGCAGCACTGGATAATTTCAAAGCCATTTTCCTATCAGTTAATCTTTGTCTGAGTCTATCTACTTGTAATTGAACAATATTCCGCAATTCGGATTTTTGTAAACTGTGGAAAATAATTAATTCATCTAGACGGTTTAAGAACTCTGGACGGAAACTATTTCGCATTGCTTCCATCACGCGATTACGCATTTCATCGTAACGGCTATCATCTCCAGATATATCTAGGATATATTGAGAACCAATGTTACTGGTCATGATGATAATACTATTTTTAAAGTCTACTGTGCGACCTTGGGCATCTGTCACCCGACCATCATCGAGAATTTGCAGGAAAATATTAAATACGTCGGGGTGGGCTTTTTCGATTTCGTCGAATAAAATTACCGCGTAGGGACGACGACGAATGGCTTCGGTTAATTGTCCTCCTTCTTCATAACCTACATATCCGGGAGGCGCACCGATTAGTCGGGAAACGTTGTGCTTATCCATATATTCGGACATATCAATCCGCACTAAAGCCTCCTCGGTGTCAAACATATAAGCAGCTAAGGCTTTCGCTAGTTCGGTTTTACCGACACCAGTTGGACCAAGGAAGACAAAACTGGCTATGGGACGGTTTGGGTCAGAAAGTCCAGCGCGAGAACGTTGAATGGCATCTGCGACAGCGGTAACGGCTTCATGTTGACCGATAACCCGGTGATGTAATTCATCTTCTAAATGCAGGAGTTTTTCCTTTTCTGATTCGACTAATTTATTCAGGGGAATGCCTGTCCATTTAGAAATAATTTCGGCAATATCGGCTTCTGTAACTTCTTCGCGTAATAGTGATTTTCCGGTTTTTTGAGTTTGGGAAAGTTCAGTTTCTACGGCTTGTAATTGGCGATGTAAGTCGGTTAATTTGCCATATTTTAATTCCGCAGCCCGGTTAAGATCGTAGTTTCTTTCTGTTTGTTGAATTTCTAGATTAACTCGGTCAATTTCTTCTTTAATTGATTGAATTTTGGTGATAATCCCTTTTTCGGATTGCCATTGTGTGCTAAGGGTTCTTTGATCTTCTTTGAGGTCAGCGAGTTCTTTTTCTAATCTTTCTAAACGTTCACGGGAAGCGAGATCACTTTCTTTTTGTAAGGAAAGTTTTTCCATTTCCAATTGGAGAATTTTTCTGTCTATTTCGTCTAGTTCTTCGGGTTTGGAGGTAATCTCCATCTTCAGTCTAGCAGCGGCTTCGTCTACTAAATCAATGGCTTTGTCAGGGAGAAAGCGATCGCTAATATAACGATTAGATAAAGTAGCCGCAGCCACAAGAGAACTATCAGAAATTCTCACCCCATGATGAACTTCATAACGTTCTTTCAAACCGCGTAAAATGGAAATTGTATCTTGAACGTTGGGCTGATCTACATAAACTTGTTGAAAACGTCTTTCTAAAGCGGCATCTTTTTCCAAATATTTGCGGTATTCATCTAAAGTTGTCGCCCCAATGCAGCGTAATTCACCCCGTGCTAACATGGGTTTTAATAGATTTCCCGCATCCATCGCCCCTTGACTTGCACCTGCACCGACAACGGTATGAATTTCATCAATAAATAAGACAATATTCCCACCAGATTCGGTGACTTCTTTTAATACGGCTTTGAGACGTTCTTCAAATTCACCTCGGAATTTTGCTCCCGCAATTAAAGCCCCCATATCTAAACTGATGAGTTTACGATCTTTGAGAGATTGGGGAACATCACCCGCTACAATGCGCTGTGCCAAACCTTCGGCGATCGCAGTTTTCCCTACACCAGGTTCGCCAATTAAAACCGGGTTATTTTTGGTTCTGCGGGAGAGAATTTGTACTGTCCGTCTAATTTCATCATCACGACCGATTACGGGGTCTAGTTGACCTTTGCGGGCGGCTTCTGTGAGATCACGTCCGTACTTCTCCAGTGATTGATATTTACCTTCTGGATTTTGGTCAGTCACTTTTTGTTTCCCCCGAATTTCTTTAATAATATTTTTGAGTTTGTTTTCATCTAAACCGAATTCTTGCAGTAAACTTTTGCCAAACCGATCATCTTTGGCATAACCTAACAGTAAATGTTCAATAGAAATAAATTCGTCTTTAAATTCTTGACGATATTTTTCTGCCCGATCTAATAATGTATCTAAGCTGCGTCCTAAATAAACAGAAGCACTAGCGCCGGATACCTTGGGTTGACGTTGGATAAATTGCTCTGTGCGATCTCGAACTTTTTGCAAACTTGTCCCAGCTTTGGTGAAAATCGCGCTGGCCAGTCCTTCCTGTTCCAGCAACCCTTTCATCAGGTGTTCACTTTCTAGCTGCTGTTGCTGATACTGTTTAGCGACATCGGGGGTATGAGCGATCGCTTCCCAGGCTTTTTCTGTAAATTGATTGGGGTTAGTCGGCTGCATAAGCTTTTAGAATAACAAACTACTGTCTAATAAGATCATTGTAAAAATATTTAGCGGAATAGCTAGATCGGTCTTCACGTCTTTAAAATGTAGTATTATTGCCCAATCTGGAGTAACAAAGCGTATACTACAACCGGGGAATTGCCCCTCCCTCGTTCCCTGGCTCTGCCGGGGAATGCCCACAGGAGGCTCTGCCTCCACTATATTCACTGTATTTGAGGCAGAGCCTCAAACTCGCATTCCCAGCCGGAGTCTGGGAACGAGTTCAATTTATCAATAATATTTTGTCTGAATCAGGATACCCAGGATTTAAGGATGTGCAGGATGTGATTTTTTGATTGTCTATAAACATTCAGATTTAATGATAAAAAATCATCTTCACACTTTGACACTCTCAGGGCTAAAGCCGCTGAGATTCTGCGGACAGAATTAATTTAATTTAATTCTCGCTACGATTGCCAAAGATCGTCTACTGAGTTGATCAAGTGATAGACTCAACCTTCCCGATACTTTTCTTAAAATATTAGCTGCTCCGTTCAAATCTGCATTTACGAATGAACCATCGCCCGATTCATACAATCCACGCTTAACACGCTAACAGTAATGCTTTCCACCCTTCTGGCTTTTCGCCATACTTAGGTAGGGAGTCTCCATCTAGAAAACTAGCTTTTGACGTATATGCTTCTTCAGTTTCTTGAAATCTAATACCGTGCAATTCACAGAGTTGTCTTAATCTATCTTTAAGTTTACCCAATGGCATTTGGACAAACTTTTGATTGTTAATTCTCCCCATATTAGCGTTGGATTTAAACCCCTCGTTCCAGCCGATAACTAATGTACCAATACCATATTTTAAGCAATGGTCAATAATTAGTTTCGCTGCTTTATTAATACCATCACGCATCTGATGGTTACGTTTACGGGTTACACGGTCTAACCAAGCATCCCAATAAGCTTCTGATTTCCCCTCTTTTTTTGTTGATATTTTCTTGTTCCAAAGCTGATTCATGGCTTTCATTGACCGGGCATCAATCAATAGGGAATTACCCAATGTATCAACACAAGCCGCTAAATTATCAGCCGTTCCCAAGTCAATAGATAGAGCTTGATTAATGTCTAAATCATGCTGTTGTTTCTCAACTTCGTAAGACATCTCTAGATAAAAAGCACCGTTTTTAGGTAGGATAGTAAACTCCTTAACATGAGCTATATCTAAATTTGACGGCATCGGTAGAAAAAATTCAGAAATTCCAAACCATCTTTTAACCGTTAGTCCCAACGAAAATCTAAGTTGTCCATTAACTAGAGTTGGTTTCTGTCCTCCACTATGAGGATAAGCAACCTTGAAAAGTTTAGAACCTGTTAGATAGCCGGGTACTTTAGGCTTAAAGTGTAATTGTCCTTTGATAAACAAAGAACGTAATTCTTTAAAAGATTTGAAGGCTTCTGTTACAGATAATAAAGTTTGTTGTGCGGGGATAGATGGCATCGATTGAGCAACCATAGTTTTAGACACTGAAGGCTCGTAAATCAAGTCGAACTTACCCGTTAACAACTTTCCAGTTTTTAAAAATGTTTGTCTAGCGAAATAAACACCACTGTTATACAGCTTCCCTGACTGCTGACAGAGATATTCTAATACTGCCTTTGTTTCATTATCGGGAGACAACAAAACCTGTTGTACTCCCATTGCTTTTTTATTTTTTGCCACCAAGTTACGATTTATGAGAAGTTGACTTCTCAAGAATAATTGATTAAGCTAGTATTGTCAATAGCTATCAAGAAAACAACAAGAGAATATGTTAACGCAAGAAGACTATAAAACCCACAACCACGTTAAATTCCTGGTTAATTACCATTTTGTTTGGATACCTAAACGACGGAAAAAAGTTTTAGTAGGAGAAATAGCAACAAGAGCGAGACAGATTTTTGCTGAACTGGCTATAGAAAAAGGTTGGGATATTTTAGCTTTAGAAGTAGCTCCAGACCATATCCACTTATTTATTAGCGTTAAGCCCACAGATACCCCACATTTAGTTATCAAGGCATTTAAAGGTCGTTCTAGCTTCTACTTGAGAAAAGAATTTCCCCAATTAAAAAAACTACCGTCTCTTTGGACAAGTAGTTATTTTATAAGCACCGCAGGGAATGTTAGTAGCGAATCCGTGAGGAGATATATTGAAGACCCGCATCACGGTTAATATAGAAAATACCAAAGCGGTTAAAACCGCTCGTGTCGCTTATATCTCAGGGCTAAAGCCGCTGAGTTTTACGCTTACCGCGAGGTCTTATAAAAGAAATTAGATATGTGACTTCACCAGATCATCAACAAAAATCCTGAAAATCCTCAAATCCTGGACATCCTGATTCAGACAAGGGCGATTCCTCACTCACGCGCATTCATCCCACGCTCCTAAGAGTGAGACGTGGGACTTCTGCTATTCTTGTTAAACTATTAGAAAAATGCAGTCAAAGTGGTGATATGGCAATTCAGTCAACGGCAGAAACTTTATTTCAAACTGCTTATGAAAGTCGTTACACTTGGGATGAGAATTTTCCTGGTTATGCTGCCAATGTGCAACTGCTACAGGAAAATGAGGTTTACGCTGGTAAGATTCGGATTGACCCCAGCCTGAATATACAAGTTACAGAAGTCGCAGATAAACAAATAGAAGCAGGAATTGATATTCAGTTACAGGAAATAGTTACCCGCTGTCAAAGAAGCAATTTTCAAACTACTTACGGTCAATATGAGTTTAGTTTAGATGAGACAGTAGAAACAGATACAGTAAAGGTTTTTGTCAAAAGTGAAACTACTGATTCTTGTTATAATATCCATAACCAAAAAATTTATCAGGAAATTCGCGTGATGGGTCGGATGGCTTTAGAGATTAATTCTGGGGAATTCCTAGATACAGACTCTGGTTATCTCCCTTGTGTATATCATGTAGTTTTTCGGAATTCGCAAACAAGTGATGTTAATAGCATCCTCAGATTTACGGATACATATCAAAAGTTTGGTGGTTATTACATTTTAACCAAGCAGGTAGTCGCAGAATATGAAAATGGAAAGATTGAAACGCCTCAATCAATTACTGAGTTTGTTTATTCCAATATTCAGCTACTGGAATAGGCAAGAGGCAGGGAGCAGGGGGCAGGGGGCAGGGGGCAGGGGGCAGGGAGCAGGGG
>NZ_VILC01000132.1:7257-9998 GCF_009712065.1 Aphanizomenon sp. UHCC 0183
GGGAAGTGGGGGGAGTGGGGGAAGTGGGGGAAGTGGGGGGAGTGGGGGAAGTGGGGGGAGTGGGGGAAGTGGGGGGAGTGGGGGAAGTGGGGGGAGTGGGGGAAGTGGGGGAAGTGGGGGCAGGGGGCGGGGGAGAAAAATATTCTTTTGCAACTGACAACTGACCAATAACCAATAACCAATGACCAATGACAACTAACAACTAACCAATTAGTCATTCCCAGCCTAAACTAGATCATTAGCAACTTGGATAATTACCAATTTATTTACTGAGCAGGTCTGAAAGCATGGAACTAACGCTAGAAAATGTAGAAACCGTATTAGACGAGATGCGCCCTTATCTGATCTCTGATGGTGGTAACGTGGAAGTTGTAGAATTGGATGGACCAGTTGTTAAACTCCGGTTACAAGGTGCTTGTGGTTCTTGTCCTAGTTCTACTATGACTCTGAGAATGGGTATTGAACGCCGTCTCAAGGAAATGATTCCCGAAATCTCCGAGATAGAACAAATCATGTAAATCACTCGTAATGGGGAATGGGGGAAGAGGTAATTGGTAAGATATACTTGTCACCTGTTCCCCGTTCCCTATTTTCCATCACCTACTCTTTTATATATTATATGTCTCATCCTTTGCACGTTGCGTTTATCTGGCATCAACATCAACCGTTGTACAAGTCTCCTGAAAATGGTAGTTCTCTAGTGACTAGCCAGCAGTACCGCTTGCCTTGGGTACGTTTACATGGGACTAAGGATTATTTGGATTTAGTATTATTGTTAGAGAAGTATCCTAAACTGCACCAAACGGTGAATTTAGTTCCCTCGTTAATATTGCAAATAGAAGATTATGTTGCAGGTACGGCTTTTGACCCTTATTTAACTGCTAGTTTGACTCCTGTAGAAAAGTTGACTCGTGAACAAAAAGAGTTTATTGTTCAACATTTCTTTGATGCTAACCATCATACTTTGATTGATCCTCATCCTCGTTATGCCCAGTTGTATTATCAAAGACAGGAACAGGGACAAAATTGGTGTTTAGCAAATTGGCAGTTGTCAGATTATGGGGATTTACTAGCTTGGCATAATTTAGCTTGGATTGATCCTTTGTTTTGGCACGACCCGGAAATTGCAGCGTGGTTAGAACAAGGACGTAATTTTAGTTTAGGCGATCGCCAGCGCATTTATTCCAAACAGCGGCAAATTCTCAGTCAGATTATTCCCCAACATCGGAAAATGCAGTCAAGTGGACAACTGGAAGTTACCACCACTCCCTATACTCACCCGATTTTACCCCTCTTAGCTGATACTAATTCAGGACGGGTGGCTGTGCCGCAGATGACATTACCTAAACAGCAGTTTCAGTGGGTAGAAGATATCCCCCGGCATTTACAAAAATCCTGGGATTTATATATAGATAGGTTTGGGCAAGATCCTAGAGGTTTATGGCCTTCTGAACAGTCCGTTAGTCCAGAAATATTACCGTATATTATTAAACAAGGGTTTAAATGGATTTGCTCAGATGAAGCGGTTTTAGGTTGGTCATTAAAACACTTCTTTCATCGAGACGCTGCGGGAAATGTCCAAGAACCAGAATTGCTCTATCGTCCCTATCGTTTGCAAACTGCCGCTGGTGATGTATCTATAGTTTTTCGTGATCATAGATTATCGGATTTAATTGGTTTTACCTATGGATCTATGCCGGCAAAGAAAGCAGCAGCGGATTTAGTTGGACATTTGCAAGCGATCGCTAAACAACAAAAAGAAAGTAACGATGATCAACCTTGGTTAGTGACAATTGCCCTAGACGGGGAAAATTGTTGGGAATTTTATCCCCACGACGGGAAAGACTTCTTGGAAACATTGTATGAAAGTTTGAGCAATGAACCCCATATCAAACTTGTCACCGTTTCCGAATTCATTGAAAAACACCCACCTACCGCCACTATTCCCGCTGCACAACTCCATAGTGGTTCTTGGGTAGACGGCAATTTTACCACATGGATAGGAGATCCCGTCAAAAACCGCGCCTGGGACTATCTCACCGCAGCTAGACAAGTCTTAGCAAATCATCCCGAAGCCACAGAACAAAACAACCCAGCAGCCTGGGAAGCCCTATATGCGGCTGAAGGTTCAGACTGGTTTTGGTGGTTTGGAGAGGGACATTCTTCCAATCAAGATGCCATTTTTGACCAATTATTTCGGGAACATCTCTATGGCATTTACAAAGCCTTAAATGAACCCATACCTCCATATCTGCACACCCCCCTAGAAATCCATCAAGCCCGTTCTGACCATAAACCACAAGGCTTTATTCATCCTATCATAGATGGTAAAGGTGATGAACAAGATTGGGACAAAGCTGGGCGCATCGAAGTTGGTGGTGCTAGAGGAACAATGCACAACAGCAGCACTATCCAACGTTTATGGTATGGGGTAGACCATTTGAATTTTTATGTGCGAGTAGATTTTAAAACAGGTGCTGTTCCTGGCAAAGATATACCTCCAGATTTGCACCTATTCTGGTATTATCCAGATAGAACAATGGTGAATAGTTCCATACCTCTAGCCGAAGTACCAGACAGCGCACCTTTGAATTATCTATTTCACCATCATTTAGAAGTTAATTTACTCAGTCAATCGGTGCAGTTTCGAGCAGCAGGAGACAATCATTTATGGTATCCCCGTGCCTCTCGCGCCCAAGTTGCGTTAGATTCTTGTTTAGAAATAGCAGTACCTTGGGCTG
>NZ_VILC01000132.1:10200-15908 GCF_009712065.1 Aphanizomenon sp. UHCC 0183
ATCAAAGTTGGAGATACCGCCCCTGATTTTAGTCTACCTGCCCAAAATGGCAAAAATGTCAGTTTGGCAGATTTTCGGGGTCAAAAATCCGTTGTCCTCTATTTTTATCCCAAGGATGATACACCAGGATGCACTGTAGAATCTTGCGCTTTTCGAGATCAATATGAAGTGTTTCAAGCCGCTGGTGCTGAAGTTATTGGTGTGAGTGGTGACTCTAGGGAATCTCATCAAAGGTTTACAAATAAATACAATTTACCTTTTACACTTTTAAGTGATCAAGGTGATCAAGTCCGAAAACAATATGGCGCAACTGCCGTTTTTGGTTTTATTCCCGGTCGAGTTACATACCTAATTGACCAAAATGGTATTGTTCAATATGTATTTGATTCTATGTTGAACTTTAAAGGTCATGTTGAAGAAGCATTAAAAACCCTGCAACAACTAGCAGCATAAGTAAAATAAGATCCCCGACTTCTCTAAGAAGTCGGAGATCTAACTCTCTTTCATCTCGTTCCCAGTCTCTGACTGGGAATGAATTCTAGAAGGCTCTGCCTTCAATGATAAGCTGTTGTGCATTTAGTTTGTATAATTCTAGGGGGCAAGATGCCCGCACTACAAAGTTCAAGTAAATTATGGTTATCAAATTTAGCTGCGTAACAGCTTATTAGAGGCAGAGCCTCATTAACTGCATTCCTAGTCAGAGACTAGGAACGAGATGTGGTAGGGATTTGAGATTAAGTTGACACCATTAAGCTTTTGCTTTAGGGACTTCCAATTAAAAAAATCCCCAAAAGTTTCTTGTGGTGCGGGACGAATTGCCCGCTAATTACCAAGGACAGGCAGGATGCCCATCCCACAAAATTGGGTGATTGCTTCCCTTCCCTCGCAATGACTGTAAATATTTTTGTCCAATTACTTAGTAGAGACGTTTCATGAAACGTCTCTACATATAAAGAATTTAATCAGACTTTATTTGGAGTGAGATTTTTCGGGAATACCAACATTGGCTTGGGCTGAT
The DNA here is from genome assembly GCF_009712065.1 of Aphanizomenon sp. UHCC 0183. Taxonomy (NCBI): domain Bacteria; kingdom Bacillati; phylum Cyanobacteriota; class Cyanophyceae; order Nostocales; family Aphanizomenonaceae; genus Aphanizomenon; species Aphanizomenon sp. UHCC 0183. The sequence goes on from NZ_VILC01000132.1 coordinate 11,219, forward strand.
TTGCCATTTCTGCTGTTAGAATGACCGTTATTGCGGGGTTGAATGACTCCATAACCGCCGTGATTACGTTCATAAATGACGTTAATCTCACCTGTTTCGGCATTATGAAACATATAAAAGTCATGACCCACCAATTGTAGTTGTTCCTGCGCTTCAGCCAATGTCATTGGCGGCATAGAGAAGTATTTGGTACGAACAACCTCTTCGGGTAATTCAGCGGTGCGATCGCCTATTAAATCCGCTGCAACATTCTCTGGCGCTACTACTTCGTTAGTTGATATAGGTTGAGTTTTATGATCCTGCCTTTTTTCCTTATATTTCCGCAATTGCCGAGCAATTTTATCTGCGACTAGGTCAATACTTGCATATAAGCTTTCGCTGCTTTCCTCCGCACGGATAACACTACCATTAGCATAAATAGTTACTTCTGCTGCTTGCTTCGTACTTATTCGGGGATTGCGAGCTACGCTTAAATGGACATCCACTTCATTGGTGATGTTCTGGAAGTGACTAACTGCTTTTTCAATCTTTTGATGCACATATTCACGAATTGCATCAGTGATTTCAATATTTTTACCGTGGATGACAAGCTTCATGTAAACTCTCCCGCTCAATATTATATGTGATGTTTTCAGTTAGGAATAGAAATTGCGGTCAGGCCTATCACTGCCACCGACACAAATTGTTACCTATCCCTAAGACATTGTTTTTTAGCATTTTTAACACTTCTTGCATCTTCAAGTTGGCGCTTATTTATCCTCTTGTTTCCCAACTGGTTGTTAAGCAATTGGCTATTTAAGCAAAACTATTGAATTAGGCTGCTTGAGATATGGTTCTTTTAAACGCCTACTTCTATGGAACTTTACCAAAATAGGAGTCCCCGCCTTTTTTCGTCCCCCAGTCTTTTTCACTATTGTATAGAGAATACAATCCTTTTGGGAAATTTGATCCTGATTGATACAAATAAATTTTTAAGTTGCCACCAGTCAGTAAATTAGTTGGTATTGTCTTAGCTGAATGCTCTCCTCTGTCTAACACCCATTCAGGTTATATATTTAAATTAGCATTTTGTGAGTTCTAAAGTATATTTCCTTGATGTTCCTTTAAGATCCTTTGCATAGCTTGACATTTGTTCGCTATATTTTTGGGAAATAAGAGGCTTTGACTCCCCCTTCCCTGGTAGGGAAGGGGGTTGGGGGGTTAGGTTTATATTATATTTTTACATTTTTTAACGCCCACTTACTTAGAGACTTCCAAATAAAAAAATGTCCCAAAACTAACGCAAAAACCCTCCCTATTTCTTCTCTCTCTGTGTTCTCTGTGCCTCTGTGGTTCGTTTGTTCATTTATTTATTGGGATAATTTATTTCCTGGAAGTCCCTTATCGGGTGTCTTCCCTCTTGCCTCTTCCCCCTTACTTATGCACTGATGATTCCTAGCACTCAATCAACCCCGTACCGTTGTTTACTATATAATGTTGGCGTAATGCCTTATGAAACCGCTCATCAGTGGCAGCGATCGCTAGTTGCAGAGCGTATTCACAACCCAGAACTAGATGATGTCCTAATTTTACTAGAACATCCCCCCGTTTACACCTTGGGGACAGGAGCAAACCCAGAATTTATAAAATTTAATCTTGACAAAAGTGCTTATGACGTGCATCGCATTGAAAGAGGTGGCGAAGTCACATATCATTGTCCAGGACAATTGGTAGGTTATCCCATTTTAAACTTGCGTCATTACCGTCAAGACCTCCATTGGTACTTGCGTCAACTTGAGGAAGTATTAATTCGCGTTTTAGCAACTTACGACTTAAAGGGAGAACGGATTCCTGGTTTTACCGGAGTTTGGCTAGAAGGATACAAAATTGCCGCCATCGGCATAAAAGTGAGCAAATGGATTACTATGCACGGTTTTTCCTTAAATGTATGTCCAGATATGACAGGATTCAAGCAAATTATTCCTTGTGGCCTTGTTGATAAACCAGTCAGCAGTTTAGCCGCATGGATTCCCGACATTACCTGTAACCAAGTCCGACATTCTATAAATCAATGTTTTGCAGAAGTATTTGACGTGACCATGAAAAATTCAGAAAGTAGGGGCGCAGGGCCTGCGCCCTGCCAATGATTCATCAACAACACTATGAAATTCAGGGCGTTGCTGATTAAGGGGATGAATTTTAGTCTCACGCAAAGGCGCAAAGGCGCAAAGGTAAGATTTTCAAAGGTTCAATTTGGAAATTTCATACCTTGATTCAGCAACGCCAAATTCAGAAAGTAGGGGCGCAGGGTCTGCGCCCTGCCAATGATTCATCAACAACACCATGAAATTTATTCACCCCAACCCGGAATAGCGACAAAAATCTTTACAATGAAGAAGAATAGCAATCATACATAATACAAATTAAAAACAATGGGAATATTCGGATTTGGTAAAAAGTCAACTATACCTACACCAGAGCAAGCCTTACCAGGACGGGCAGAAGTAATGCGAGTACCCGCACAACATTACGTTAATAAGAATCCTCTAAAAGCGCCTTTTCCCCCAGGCTTAGAAACCGCCATGTTTGGTTTAGGCTGTTTTTGGGGAGCAGAACGCAAATTTTGGCAACAACCAGGAGTTTATACCACTGCGGTAGGTTATGGGGCTGGTTACACATCCAACCCCACCTATCAAGAAGTCTGTAGTGGCATGACCGGTCACAATGAAGTAGTATTAGTAGTGTTTGACCCCAAAATCATTACTTATTCCCAACTGTTGAAAGTTTTCTGGGAAAGTCACAACCCCACCCAAGGAATGCGTCAAGGTAATGATGCTGGTACTCAATACCGTTCAGGAATTTACGTTTATTCACAAGAGCAAAAAGAACTAGCAGTAACATCACAGAACGCTTATCAACCAGCCCTCAGCAGTGCTGGGTATGGTAAAATTACCACAGAGATCTTAGATGCACCTGAATTTTATTATGCTGAAGAATACCATCAGCAATATTTAGCCAAAAACCCCGGTGGTTATTGTGGCTTAGGTGGTACTAACGTAGCTTGTCCCGTAGGTGTTGCTGAAGCACAAGTTAGTTAGGAACGCAAATTTAATAACCTGCAATTCTGATGTAACCTGGAATGGTGCGTTACGCTGTCGCTAACACACCCTACTTTTGCACCTTATTTAATTCACATTCCTTAGAACCCCAGAAATCAACACAATATCGTAGGTTGGGTTGACGCAAGGAAACCCAACAAAATCCTCGGTCATCTTGGGTTTTGTTATGTCAAAAACACTAGAATTCACATTTTCTCTTAATTTAAATACTATGTCCTTACTCAAAACCTCACTCACAGGCTTAAAAGCAGACTCATTCCGTCATCCTCTGGACTTGGAAGCCACCAAAACCCTCAAACAAATTCCCGGTTTAGATATGATGGTGCGGAATTTGCTAGGTCCAATGGCTGAACAGGTTTTTTATGTGGAAAATATCGCTTCTAGTATTTTGGTAGGAGAAAAACAACTTCCTGATTTACACAAGTTACTATTGGAAGCTTGTCAAATTCTGGATATTGATCCACCTCAGTTATATGTGCGTCAACACCCAGCCCCCAACGCTTACACCTTTGCCATGCGAGGTAAACAGCCTTTTGTGGTCATTCACACATCCTTGATTGAGATACTTACACCTGAAGAAATACAGGCTGTAATTGCCCATGAATTAGGTCATCTCAAGTGTGATCATAGTGTGTATTTAACACCTGTGAATTTATTGATTTTAGCCGCTGCCATTGTCCCAAATGTCGGCGCTGTCTTGGCTCAAGCTATCCAGTCACAATTATTAGAATGGGTCCGCTGTGCTGAGTTTACCTGCGATCGCGCCGCTTTGTTAGCTACCCAAAACCCGAAAGTTGTCATGTCAGTATTAATGAAGTTAGCAGGTGGTTCTCCCAGTTTAGCGCCTCAACTCAATTTAGATGCCTTTGTAGACCAAGCTCGCGCCTATGATGACATTAGCAAAACTGAATTGGGGGAAATGGTCAAATCCGCCCGCACAGCCCAATTAAGCCATCCTGTCCCCGTACTACGAGCCAGGGAAATTGACCGTTGGGCAAGTAGTCAGGAGTACCAACAGTTAGTGCAAAATCAGGGGATTAATTACAAAGGTGAATCTCCATCCCCAGGCGGATGGCGGAATTGGTAGATTTTACCGGAATCCGTTTCTGGAAATTTCCCAAAAAGTTTCTAAATTAGATCTAATTACCTATTGCCAAACTAAAAAAATAGGCTATAATGGTAAAGTTACACCCAAGGGCGGGTGGCGGAATTGGTAGACGCACCGCACTCAAAATGCGGCGGCCGTGAGGTCATAGGAGTTCGATTCTCCTCCTGCCCATATTTGTCAAGGCTTTATTTGTTTGGCCGACAGACCCACCTATGAATTTCCGGGCTAATGGCTAAAGTTTACTGACAGTAAGTTTTCATAGAAGGCAGAGCCTTCTAGAATTCATTCCCATACAGAGTATGGGAACGAGAAAAAGTTCAAAAATTTCTAGTTCTTTTAGTCATCAAAAGACAACTTTTGTTATGAGACTGGGAATTCATTCCCAGTTGGGTTGTGGGTTTTTGGCAAAATTTTAAATCTCACCCGTGTTTAACTCTTACCCTTAGTATAGTAATATGAACTATATCTGTAATTATAATTAGGG
>NZ_VILC01000133.1:0-9660 GCF_009712065.1 Aphanizomenon sp. UHCC 0183
ATAACGACAATTTTCAACGCTCACCTACTTAATGATGAATCGAATTTATGGTTAGCTTGTCCTATTTGTAATAGATACAAAAGTGATAAAATAACAAATATTGATTCAGAAACAGGTGAAATAGTTAAATTATTTAACCCGCGTACTCAAGTTTGGTCTGAGCATTTTTTTTGGACAAAAGATGGATTGCAAATTGTGGGTAAAACACCAACTGGGAGAGCTACTGTTAAAGCTTTGCATTTAAGTGATGATGCAGATGTTTTAGAAGTTCGCAGTTATTGGGTACTTGCTGGTTGGCATCCTCCAGAAAATTAATAAATTCATAATCATGAACAATTATGAAAATATGTCATAAAGATTTATAAATGTTAACAATTCAAAAAATAAATATATAATTTGACGTATTTTTTATTGAAAAATTATCCTAAATAAAATCCCAAAATATCTACCAATAGGCTATTGTCAGAACAGATAAATTTTAGTTTGCTATTAATTTTGTTAGTCGTTATATTGCTTTTAGCACTGCAAAAAACCACATAAAAGAAATAGGAATTTTCATGCACATACCCGACGGATTTGTTTCTGTACCAGTAGCCGCAGCCACCAGTTTAGCCAGTACAGCCGCCTTATTTGTAGCTTTTGAGCGATCGCAAACAGCTTTTGGCATTCGTCGCGCCCCCATTCTCGGCTTAACCACAGCCTTTATTTTCGCCGCCCAAATGATTAATTTTCCTGTAGCGGGAGGAACTAGCGGCCACTTATTAGGAGGGGCTTTAGCGGCAATTATTTTAGGTAGTCCTTGGGCGGGAATGTTATGTATTGCCACAGTTTTAATTATTCAAGCCGTGTTATTTGCTGATGGTGGAATTACGGCTTTAGGTGCAAATATTTTTAATATGGGAATAGTCGGCGTGTGGGTAGCGTGGGGATTAACCCAAACCTTACAAAGACTATTGGGCGGTTCTCAAAGGCGTTTACCCCTAGCAGCCGGCATAGCTGCCGCAGTTAGCGTAGTTGTCGCCGCAGTAGCTTGTGCTATTGAATTAGCCCTTTCTGGAACAGCGCCAGCCAGCATAGTTTTACCCACCATGGCAGGTGTACATATTTTGATTGGTATTGGAGAAGGATTAATTACCGGGGGTGTATTAACCTATTTAGCCACAGCCCGTCCAGATTTGTTACCAGGTGAAGAACACAAAGTTAGAGGCTGGTTAGTTCCCGTTGTCAGTATTTTGCTGATTTCGGGTGTGTTGTCTCTATTTGCTTCTGCTTGGCCAGATGGTTTGGAAAAAGTAGCAGAAAACGTGGGTTTTATCAACTTAGCTGAACAAGTCAGAGTGGTAGTACCAACACCTTTGGCTGACTATGAGATTAAAGGTTTAGGGCAAATCGGCACAAGTATTGCCGGTTTGGTAGGTTCTACAGCTTGCTTCACTGTGGCTTTTGGAATTGCTAAAGTTATGAAACCTAAGAATGCTTAAAATTTCCTTGCCATTACGCTTGCAATTATCCCTCATTATTGTAATTGGCGCAGCGTTTTTAAAACATCATACTTGGTCTAATCTACTAGTATATGGGGCGATCGCCCTTTTATGGGTTGGCCTATTACAAGTACCCATTCGTAAATTAAGCGGTTTACTTGGTGCAGAATTAATTTTTCTATCATTAATGGCTTTGCCTTTGGGATGGGAAAAAGCCAGTTTTTTACTTGTGCGTTCCCTAATTTGTTTAATTACCATGAATAGTTTTTTATTAACCTTACCCCCCCACAGTTTGGGTATCGCCCTCAAAAGCTTACCAATACCTGCCCCATTAAAAGAAAACTTGATCCTAGCCGCGCAATACTTAGAAATCTTACTTTCAGAAGTAACGCAAATGCAGCGCAGCGCCCAATTACGTGGTTTAAATGGTGCAGCAGGATGGCTGCGTTATGCCAGTGCTTCCATGATTGGGGCGTTGTATCTTCGCACCCTCGACAGAGCGGAAAGAGTTTATGCTGCTATGGTAGCTCGTGGATATAATGGACAATTACCGATAGATTCCCCCCTCAAATCGAAAGAACGTTTTATCTTGTTAATAGCTGGGGTGACAGCTACTTGTTTAACCCTAAGTTCCTACCTTACTGTTATTTGAGTGGTGAATCTTGACATCCTTAACTTCTAATCCCCAAATTTCCCTCTCTCAACCGCATACCAATGTCGTTGAAGTCCAAAATCTGGTATATGCCTATTCGCACCAGCAACCTGTATTACAAGAAATTTCTTTTAGCTTACAAACAGGCGATCGCATCGCCTTAATGGGGGCTACAGGCTCAGGAAAAAGCACCTTATTAGAAAACCTCATCGGCTTAAAACATCCCCAAAGTGGCAGAATCTGGATTAACGGCATCCCCCTATTGCCAACCACCTTACCTCAAATACGCCAACAAATTGGTTTTAGCTTTCAAGATGCTAACGACCAATTATTTATGCCTACAATTCTGGAAGACGTTACTTTCGGACCCCTTAACTATGGTGTTTCACCCATAGCTGCAAAAGATAAAGCCCATCAACTATTAGCCGACTTCGGATTAGAAGCTTACGCCCACCGTTCCGCCCATGAACTTTCTGGAGGACAAAGACGTTTAGCCGCCTTAGCAGCAATTTTAGCCCTAGATCCAGCCATTCTCATCTTAGACGAACCCACCAACGGACTAGACCCAGCATGGCGACGACATTTAGCTCACGTGTTATTAAAATTGCCCGTACAAGTGATGTTAATAGCTTCCCATGATCTCAATTGGCTAGGAAGAGTAACTCAACGGGCTTTAGTCCTATCTACGGGTAAAATCCAAATAGACAGCGACATTCAAACACTGTTGCAAGATGGCAAAACCTTAGATAAATTAGGATTGCCATTAGATTGGTAAACTGCTCAACACAGAAATTCGTAATTGCGAATTAATAATCAATTGGCTTAATATTTAGGGGATTTTATTGCTCTTGGGATTTTAATGTTGTTTTCCCGTTATTCAGTTATTGCTCCTGTTAGCCTGAGCATTGCTTTGTTAATTACTAGTTGCAGCGAGACTAAAATCTCCCAATGTCAGCGATTAGTTACAGTTGTCAATCAGGGTACAGCACTGATTGATATAAAAAAAGGTCAGCAAGTATCAACTAGCTTGCAACTATCCAAAGACTTGAAAAATGTTACTAAGTCTATTCAGGAATTAAATTTAAAAGATCCCAAACTGCAAGAATTTGAAACCAAATTTATCAAAATCTTTGATCATCTTAGTGAAGCCATAGCCAAAGCTTCTCAAGCACTTGGAGAAGCTAAAAAAGCAGAGGCATCATCAGATGGTAGAGCAAAAATTGAAAAAGCCAGAAAAGAAATTGATTCCGCACTAACAACAGCCGCCAAAACTGCCGGGAAAGAATCAGATACTCTAGGGGTGCAATTAAATAAATATTGTAGCCAAGCAGAATCAATTAAAAATTGAGAATTAAAAATTAAAAATTGTAAGAGGGTGTTTGAAAAGTTATGGTTGATGTATCAAATATTTTTTACCCCACCCTAACCCTCCCCTTGTAAAGGGGAGGGAACTGGATTTTTATTGTTTCCCCCCTTTACAAGGGGGGACTAAGGGGGGTAGCAATGTGATGAAAATTACGGAATACCACTTTTCAAACATCCTCTAAGAGTTATATCCTTTACTCTTCTTTTTTTAGTTTTTAATCTTGCTAAGACCTACAGACTGTACAAATTAATCATCCACAAAGATAAGGACGAATTTATTCGCATTACGAAAAGCATTAATACATTGTAGTGTGTTTTTGTGTAATATTTAGGCACTTAAGTAGGTGAGCGTTGAAAATTGTCGTTATGGCAAGGCAAAAGGCAAGAGGCAAGAGGCAAGAGGCAAGAGGCAAGAGTGAAAAGGGTTTGGGCGATTTTACATTTCTTTACACAGTTTGGTTTTATTGTGTTCACCTACTTACTGTTGAAGTAAAGGCGTGGCAAGCTAGATCGAAAATGAGAACTTAAAAAGAAATGCTAAGTTAATTTAAATATCTGAACACATAAATAAATTTGTATATAGTATAGTAAAATGTAACGGATACGTAAATAACTAAACCCATTAAGTCATGGACATAAGTTTAGAAGGTAGAATTAACAACACCCCTTTAGCTGAGAATAAATGTTTATTGCCATTGTTTGAGTGTGTAGTAAACTCAATTCATTCTATTGAGGATTCAAAAATCAATAATGGATATATTGACATTATTCTTTTAAGGGAAGGTAATCAAACAGAACTCATAGAAGATGGAAATTTATCTCCAATACAAGGTTTTGTTGTTGTAGATAACGGAGTAGGATTTAACTATATTAACTATATGTCTTTTTGTACTTCAGATAGTACATATAAAAAAAGCAGAGGCTCAAAAGGAGTTGGTAGATTTTTATGGCTTAAAGCTTTTACAGAAATACTGATTGAAAGTGTTTTTGAAGAAGAAAATAATTTTTACAAACGTAATATAGAATTTAGCCTTTTTTGCAAAGGAGTTCAAGAAACTTCTAAGCAGAAAATAGAACTAAATAATGAACAAGAATTTTATACAAAAGTTGAACTTAAAAATTTCTTAAACCCATATAAAGGAAAATGCCCTCAAAAATGTGAAACTATAGGCAAGCAAATTCTAGAACACTGTATTTCATACTTTATTTTAGAAACACCACCCAAAATTAGAGTAATTGATGGAAAAAAAGAATTCAACATTAATACATACTTTAATCAAAATTTAGAATCATTCTCGGATAATGATGTAATTAAAATAAAAGAATATACTTTTAATCTTAAAGGAATTAAATATTACAACTCATCCGATTCAAGCCATAAACTTTTTTATTGCGCTAATCATAGAACCGTTATTTCTGAAAATTTACACAACTATATTCCTAATTTAATTGAAAAAAGAAAAATTCGTGACAGAGAAGGAAGGCTTTTTACCTATCTGGCTTTTGTTTCTAGTGACTGTTTAGATCAATATGTTAATCAAGAAAGAACTAATTTTAACCTAATTCATAATCATGAGGGTTTTACAGAAGACATTGGACTTATTGCTTATAAAGAAATACAAAATGAATTAATTTCTGTAATATCTAATAATCTTTCTCCATTTTTACAAGGATTACAGGAAGAGAAACAGAAAGAAATCCAAAAATACATTATAGAAGAAGCTGTAGAATATCGTCCGTTACTAAAATATGCTACAGATAAATTAGAGTCTATAAAACCTGGACTCCCTCCAGAAAAGCTAGAAATAGAACTTCATAAAATAATGTCGAGCTATGAACTATCCCTGAAAGAAACGGGAGTAAAAATATTGAGAACTCCTCTAGAACACTTTGAGAGATTTCCTGAATATAGCAAAGAATATTATGATTTTCTTGAACAGTATAATGATCTAGGGATGTCTAAGTTAGCAAGATATGTTATTCATAGAAAAATCATAATCAGTCTGTTTGAAAAAAACCTAATTGTTGATTCAGATGGAAGATATAGTCTTGAAAAAGATATACATGAAATAATTTTTCCAATGAGGACATCTTCTGATGAAATCAATGTTTTTGAAAAACAAAATCTCTGGATAATAGATGAAAGATTGTCTTATCATGAGTATCTTTCCTCTGATCAATCCTTAAAAAGACTAGAAAATTTAGATTCAGAAAGTAATGATAGACCAGACCTTTTAGTTTTCAACCATCCTATTGCTTTTGTACCAGATGAAGAACAGCCTTATTCTTCCGTTGTAGTAATAGAATTTAAACGCCCAACGAGAGAGGGATATTCTGCATCAGAAGATCCTATTGCTCAAGTTTATTCTTATATACGCCAGGTTAGATCAGGAAAACACAAGAATAAAGATGGTAGATTAATATCCCTTCGTGAAGATACACCTTTCTATGCCTATATTATTTGTGACTTAACAGAAGAAATACAAACTTTTGCTGTTAATTCTTCTCTGACTCCAACACCAGACCTTCAAGGTTTTTTTGGTTTTAACCCTGGATTAAAAACCTATATTGAAGTATTATCATTTAACAAACTTGTTAAAGATGCAAAACAAAGAAATAATATTTTATTTAAAAAATTAGGCATATAATTAATATGGAAATATCGCAATAATTAGCTTTCCAGATTGTGTTTCTTGATTTAATCACAATTATCACAATGTCCACAACGCCAATTAGCAGTTGGTGTTTCAAAGCCAAAGGCATTTAATAAAAATTGCCAACGACACCTTTTATTAGTGAGATATTCACTCATTTGTTTAGCAGCTTGTAATTGTGTTTTTTCTGGATTTCCTGACTGCAAAGACATAGAATAATGAAAAGGATCAAGCCATGCCAATTGTCCATTACTATGCAGAAGAGAAAGTGCCACAGCACTATTCGGAAATTCTTTAATTACAGTATTTATTTCTCCTTGGAGTGGTAATTGTTTGGCTAATTGTTGAGCTTTTTGTTGTTGCAATTTCATTTGTGACTCAAAAAACTTCTGTCTTTGCTTATCCTCAGCATCTAAAAATCCCGTCGGTTCACTTACCAAAGTTAAAACATCAGCAGGTTTGCCATCTCTTCCCGCCCTCCCGATTTCTTGCACATATTCAGATAATAAATGTGGCGCATGAAAGTGAACCACCCAGCGCACATCCGATTTATTTATCCCCATCCCAAAAGCACAAGTACACACAACAAATGGGATTTTTCCACCTAACCAACTAGCTTCAATATTGCGGCGTTCCGTTGGACTCAATCCTGCATGATAACTAGCAGTTTGATAACCATTTTCTATTAACCACCGGGTTAAATTTTCACTATCTCTTCGAGTTCGTGCATAAATTAAACCAACTTGATTTGGTCGTTTTTGAATAAACTTTAATAATTGTTGTTTTCTCCCTTTAGGAGTCCAAGCAATTCGGACAATAGGATTTAAATTTTCCCGATAGGGATTAATCCGAAAAATCTCAGGTTTGTCTAATTTTAAAACTGTAGAAATAATCTTTTGGGCTAAAGGATCAGCCGTTGCCGTAAAAGCTGCTATACTAATTTTTGTTCCCGGTGGTTTTGATTTTAGTAACGCTTCACGCACAGCCCCTAAACGCCGATAAGCCGGACGAAAAGTATCACCCCACTGTACTAAACAATGGGCTTCATCCAGAATTAAACCATTAATTTGGAGTTGGGGATTACATAACTTTTGCCAGACTGCTGGACTGAGTAAGGTTTCTGGTGATAAATACAATAATCTTAATTGCTGTTTTTCCAAAGCTTGCAAGGTTGCATTGCGTTGAGATGCAGTTAATTCACTATGTAAAAGTGCTGCTTTTTGTGATAGTTGCCGTAATTCCGCAACTTGGTTTTCCATTAGTGCCACCAAAGGAGAAACTATTAAAGTCAATCCTGTTTTTAGGAGGGCGGGAAGTTGAAAACAAATTGACTTTCCCCCACCAGTGGGCATAATAATTAGAGCATCTTTTTGTGATATTAAACAGTTAACAATTTCTTTTTGAGGAGGACGAAAATCGTCATATCCCCAAATTGCCTTTAATGCTGCGCGAACATCTTGCCAAGATTGTGTTACTGGGAGATTCATGTTTTTACCACAAAAGCACAAACTATAAAAACCTTGTTGCCACTGACAACTGACAACTGACAACTGACAACTGACAACTGACCACTGACCACTGACTAATGACCAATTAGTTCTTGATCATTCCATTCCAAAGTATCACCAATGTTTTCCCCATTATGGTAAGCAGCCAGTAATACTTCACAGGTTTTACCATAGGATATCGCACCAGTGGCATCAAGAGCGATCGCTCCAAAATCCCGATTATTCTTCTTTGCTTCTGTAAATGATCGCTGCATAGCCTCCTGTAGTGACATTCCATCAGTAACACGCACCACAACCTTAGCGGCTAAACACTCATCAATAATATCTTCCCCAATCCCCGTACAACTCACCGCCGCCTGACTAGTCGCATAATTACCCGCTGGCATAGCTGAATCACTAACTCGCCCAATGCGTTCAAAGCCTTTACCTCCAGTAGAAGTACCAGCAGCTAATTTACCATAGCCATCTAAAGCCACAACACCAATAGTTCCCCTACCAGCACTTTCTGCCATTTCTGGTTCTGCTACTACCCCAGCCATGGTTCTTTTAAAGTTATCCTGGCGTTCTAGAGTCCACTCTTTCAAGCGCAAATCAGTTAAACCATTATAAATAGGCAGTTGTAACTCCCGCGCCAACTCAGCCGCACCATAATCGGATAAAACCCGATCATCAGCATCTTGTAAAAACAGCGCCATTTCAATCGGATTCTTCACCCGTGACACATTAATCACACCACTAAAGCGCCCAGTTGTCCCATCCATAATGGAAGCACTCATGCGGATTTGTCCATCAGATTGGAGGACAGAACCAGTACCAGCATTAAAGCGGGGTTCATCTTCCAACATCTGACAACCCCGAACTACAGCCTCAGTCGCACTTGCACCCGTCAGCAAAAGAGCATAAACTTCCGCAACAATCTGAGACAGAGAGTTGCGGACTGCTATTAATCCCCCCTTACCTTGGAGAGAACTACCAGCACCACCATGAATAATTAATTTAGGTTGCATTTGTAAAATCATTTATTTTCTTCGTAGGGGCGCAGGGCCTGCGCCCATATATTTATTGGTTGGTCTAACTCTCATTTTTAGCCTGAGAACGACGACGACGGCAACGTTCTGAACAATATTTCACTTCATCCCAACAATCTTGCCATTTTTTCCGCCAAGTAAACGGACGTTGACATACTACACAGATTTTTTCCGGTAAATCAGATTTAGAACAAGTAGGACGCATAACGTAACAATAACGTAACAATAAACACGAAAAACATCATCTATCAAAAAATACATCTAAAGACGGATGACAAGGATTTTTTAATACTTGTACTGTCTACAATTAACCAAGCAAAATTAATTACATAGGTTTTCCCAGATTCTACGATAATTTGCAGAAAACAGAATTTCAAGTCTGAAATTTCTGAAAAGGAGAAAATAAAAATGAAAATGGTTAATCGTTCTTGTCCAGTTTGCGGTTCAAAGGATCAGTCTAAAGTCTTTGCTGAGGCTGACTGTGATCTTAATCAATTGGACAGTTTTGCCTTTGCTTGTCGTAAACTGCTTGAATATATGCACTACAGACTGATATCTTGTCCAACTTGTGATGTACTGTATGCCAGTCCAATTCCTGAATTAAGTGAATTAGCAACCGCCTACCATGAACCTGCTTTTGATAGTTCGGAAGAAGCCCATTATGCGAGTCGTACTTATGCCAGTTTTCTACCCAAAATTATGCAACATATTCCTAATTTAGATGGTGCGATTGATATTGGCACAGGGGATGGAGCATTTTTAGAGGAATTGCTGCGTACAGGGTTTACTTCTGTTATTGGAGTAGAACCTTCCCAAGCACCTATTCTAGCTGCTAAGGAGGAAATACAACCATTAATTAAGCATGGTCTTTTCAGAGTTGAGGATTTTCAAGCGGGAACTTTTAGTCTTATTACTTGTTTTCAAACTTTAGAACATTTGTATGACCCTAAACAAATGTGTCAAGATGCTTAT
>NZ_VILC01000134.1:0-9401 GCF_009712065.1 Aphanizomenon sp. UHCC 0183
TATAGAATTGGTTTAGGAAAATAAAGCATGAAACGAGATGAGGTACTGGCAACTTTAGCTGCACATAGAGAAAAGTTGCAGGAACTGGGAGTAAAATCCCTTAATTTGTTTGGTTCAGTGGCGCGGGATGAAGCTAGTTCAGATAGCGATGTAGACTTTTTAGTGGAGTTTAATCGTTCGGGTGGGTTGTTTCAACTTTTGCAAGTGCAGTATTATTTAGAAGATATTCTGGGATGTTCTGTTGATTTGGGAACGGAGGATGCTTTGAGAGAACATTTGCGAAAACCTGTATTAAAGGATGTCATTCGTGCCTTCTAGAGATTGGCGGTTTCGTATTCAAGATATTGTCTTATCTATCAGTGAAATTGAGCAAAGGACAAGGGGTGTAACGTTTGAGGAATTTACAAAAAATCAAACGCTTGTCAAAGCTGTTCTCTATGATTTCGTCGTGATTGGAGAAGCTACTAGAAATGTTCCTAATGATATTCAGTTACGCTATCCTCTTAGAGGATGTTTGAAAAGTGGTATTCCGTAATTTTCATCACATTGCTACCCCCTTTCCCCTTGTAAAGGGGGGAAACAATAAAAATCCAGTTCCCTCCCCTTTACAAGGGGAGGGTTAGGGTGGGGTAAAAAATATTTGATACATCAACCATAACTTTCCAAACACCCTCTTATACCTTGGCGGTTAATGGGAGGGATGCGAAATGTTGTAACTCACGAATATTTTCAAGTTGATTTGAGTAGAGTCTGGGAAACAATTCAAAATGATTTATCTTCATTATTGCCACAACTACAAGAGGTGCTAGAAAGAGAAATAAGTAGGTGAACACAATAAAACCAATCTGTGTAAAGAAAAGTAAAATCGCCCAAACCCTCTTCACTCTTGCCTCTTGCATGAGTGCCTCTTGCCTTGCCATAACGACGATTTTCAAGGCTAACCTACTTATCAGGAGAATAGTTGATCTGGTACAAATAATTGTAAACTAGGAAATAAATTGTATTTCCTAAATAATATGTCTTCTACTCCTTCTCTTCGTGAACAACAACATCCCCTGATTCATCAACTAGCTAATTGTATTGAAGCGGTTTGGCATAAACACTTAGACTTATCACCATACAATTTACCTGCGGAATTGGGATATGTAGAAGGTAAATTAGAAGGGGAAAAACTGATTATCGAAAATCGTTGTTATCAAAGTCCCCAGTTTCGCAAAATACACTTGGAACTAGCAAAGGTGGGGAATATGTTAGATATTCTGCACTGTGTGATGTTTCCTCATCCTGAATATGATCTGCCCATGTTTGGTTGTGATTTAGTCGGAGGTAGAGGTCAAATTAGTGCTGCTATTGCTGATCTTTCGCCAGTAAACTTAGATCGAATTCTACCAGATGGTTATAATTTGCAACTTAGTAAATTAACCACAGCCAACTTTTCTCAACCTCGTGAATTACCAGAATGGGGCCATATTTTTTCCGATTTTTGTCTGTTTATTCGTCCTAGTTCCCCGGAAGAAGAGACAAGTTTTTTGTCTCACGTAGAATCATTTCTAGATATTCATTGTACCCAAGCGATCGCATCTAGTCCAGTTGCACCTGAAAAAGTAGCTCAAATTATTGCTGGACAATATAATTATTGTACCAAACAACAACAAAATGATAAAACCCGTAGAGTTTTAGAAAAGGCTTTTGGGATAGATTGGGCAGAAAATTATATGACTAAAGTTTTATTCGACTTGCCAGAGTTGCCAGAATAATCTGAGAAAATATTACCAGAAGTCTCAGCAATTAAAAATTGCTATGGCAGCATCCTAATTGTGCGGTAAGCATAGATGCTTAGAGACTTCAGGGAGAATAAAAGGCAAAATAGCCGAAAAGTGATGAAGAGAAAAAATGACTCCTGAAGAAACGCAGAAACTACAGCACTTCCCGGTGTTATGAGGTACAAGAACCCCACCCCCAACCCCCTCCCCGCAAGCGATGAGGGGGCTAAGATGTACCTCATAAGAGCGGAAACCGCTGTAAATGAACAATAAATTTAAATTCTGTGTTAAGTACTATACAGAATTTGGATGCTAAAAATCACAATTTAAACAAATGACCCATATTTTTTAATATTGATCAAGGATTTGGGAATTAAGAGGAAAAGTCATTGCATTAGCTAGAGTATAATCTGATTTTACAGATTCAACAATAGATAACCAATTAATTGAGCATTTGGAAACCATTGCCGGCATTCAGCAGGGTTTTGAAGAACTCAACGCTGGTAAAACTCGCCCTATTGGAGATTTTATCCAAAGAATGCAAGAGAAATATGATATTTCAAGTTGAGATTACTCCAATTGCTAAAAATCAGATATTACTCATCTGCTGCTTTCAAAACCGCTGCATATAGTTGATTACTCACCCGAAAACCTGCTTGATTCATTAAAGCATCTATCACTGGTTGAACCGCAGGAATAAGCCTCCTCCGTTTGGCAACTAACAGAATACCCAAGACCCCAGTAATATGCAACCCTAAGCGGGTAGCTTCTCGTCGTCCAAGACGTTCATCAATTAACAATTCATCTGCATTTAATTCTAGAGCAAGAGCGATGGCTTCAGCTTCACCTCGATCTAAATTGTGATTATTCCGTAATATGGAAATAAGTTCAAGATTTTTGGCTGGTATAACTTCAATCCAATCTAAAGAAAGCACTCCTGCAATTAAATTTTCTTCATCACTTGCATTTCTAAGTTCTTCTGCAACTCCTTGAGGAATAATCACCTTGTTGTAAATCTGCTGTAAAAGTGACAAATAACCAACAATGGCTAAATTACTCAAAGGTGAAGTACCGCTGATAATAATCATAGCCAGCCTTTTGCACTTAGATGCTGGATATCTTCCTGTAACTCAGCTACATCATAGTGAATACATATTCCCCGTTCAGCAAGTAATTTTTGAAACTTAATTTGATTCATTCCTAATATTTCACTAGCTTTACCCAAGCTGATTTTTTCTTGCTGGAATAACAAAATTACAATTTCCAGCAAAAATTGATTTTCTGATAAACCACTTGCTTTGACGACTTCATCTGAAATTATCATAATTAATTTTTTAACCTGTTTTCTTGATTCTAACAAATAGAGTCGGCTATAAGTAGGTTGGCGTTGAAAATTGTCGTTATGGCAAGGCAAAAGGCAAGAGGCAAGAGGTAAGAGTGAAGAGGGTTTGGGCGATTTTACGTTTCTTTACACAGTTTGGTTTTATTGTGTTCACCTACTTAGTCTAATATATGTACACTACTATTGCTCAATTATCTGATTCCACTTGTTTAATTGCCTCTAAAGGTAACTCTAGCACCTCTGCAATTTGCTCATCATTTAAACCAAAATACCGTAATTTACTAATCTTTTCTATCTGAGTTTTATTCTGATCGACAGGTATAATTATCTAAAATCAAGTTTTGATTTGCGTGATAGTTTTGTAGGGTGTGTTAGCGATCGCATAACGCACCTTTTTTGTACTGTTGCTAACCTACCCTATAGCTATAATTTCTCTCTCTGATAATACATTAGCCGAAAATATGACATAATTACAAATATAATTAGCCTTGAAAAAATTATCAATAATGACAGTAGTTAACTTACAAATTCCCTTTGAATCATTAATTGCGGCAATTTCATCTCTCAATTTACAAGAAAAACATCAACTTTTAGAAGATGAAGAAGATTTAATAGAACAAAATCCCCAAATTATGTCCGAAATTGCAGAAGCTCGTCAAGCTTATCAAAATGGCAACTATCAAACAATTCAAGAATATATTGCTAATCAGAATCCTCAAATCTCATGAGCTATGAAGTTATTATCCCCAAACCAGTGCAGAAACAACTGAAAAATTTACCACCAACCATAAATGAGCGAGTTTTAGAGAAAATTTTATACTTTCCGCGCCAACCTACCTTATAAAATAGTGATATAATTAGAGTGGATAATTCTCTTGATAATACTATGTCCATCAACGTCATCAAAGAACATATTGAAATCACTCCTGGTATTTGTGGAGGAAAACCTCGCATTGCTGGACATCGGATTCGAGTTCAGGATATTGTGATTTGGCATGAACAAATGGGAATGTCTCCTGATGAAATTCTCTACCATTATCCTAGTATTACCTTATCTGATGTCTATGCCGCTTTAGCATACTATCATGATCATCGAGAAGAAATTAGGCAACAAATATCAGAATCAGAGGCTTTAATCCAAGAAATTCAAGCACAAACTCCTTCGATTCTGCAACAAAAACTGAAAAAACGCAATGATAGAGAGAATTAAATTTCATTTAGATGAAAGTGTTAGTAATGCGATCGCGTTAGGTTTACGTCGTCGAGGAATCAATGTTACTACAACGTCAGAAGCCGGATTAATGGGTGTATCAGACAGAGAACAAATTGCTTTTGCTTTATCTGAAAACCGGATCTTGATTACTCATGATGATGATTTTGTGATCCTTCATCGTAGCGGTATAACTCATGCAGGAATTACATATTGTGATCAGAAACGCCGTTCGATTGGTGAAATTTTAAATACTTTAATTCTGATTTGGGAAACACTTGAACCAGAAGATATGAAAAATCAACTTGAATTTTTGTAATTAAGCACCTTTTTTGTAGTTACTGGTGCTATTACCTAACCACAACTCACCCCAGATGACATTTTTTTAGATTGAGCTAGTTATAGAATAAATTAGTACAATTCCAAACAATCCAGATTTGGATTATCAAGCAATTTTTGAATTGCTTCCACCCCAGAACGCAGTAGAGATTCAACTATTTGTGTTGGTGCATTTATACAGCGTAACCATATAACTTTAGGTAGAGAACCATACAAACGGCCTCTCTCTGCAAAATCTACATCTTGAGTAACGATACAAAAATCATTTATCTTAGCAAATTCCCAAATTTCAGTATCAGTTTTTTCTGCTAAATCATGAAGCTGAACATGACTAGAATCAAGAAAAATATCTGCTAATCGAGTTACTAATTTACGACTCAAATTTTGATCAAAAAGCAATTTCAAGCAGCACCTACCGTAGCAATTAAACGATGTTCACGGTCAGCAGCAAATTCTAGACAAGCTCTAATATCGTCTTCTGTTAATTCGGGAAAATCCTCTAATATCTCTGCATAAGACATACCAGATGCTAACCTAAAATATCATAAACTGTGATTCTCATCCGGCGAATACAAGGTTTACCACCCCGCTTATCTGGCTCAATGGTAATAATATCTTGATAGCTCATATTATTTAATCTCTCTAACTTTATAGTATTTTAACATCTTTATTGACCTTGTTCAATTAACCAGCGAGCAACAGCCACACCTGTATTTTCATCTACTAAAAATCGCATCTAGGCAATCTCCGCAATCAAAGGCATGAAAAACGAGTTTCACTACCACCCGATTTCTCACCCGCAACTAATAATATTGCATTCCGTCCGGGGTCAAATGCAAACGCGACACGCCAAACACTATCTATCCAACTCATTAATTATACACTCGACGACATAACTGGTAATTGTGAGACGCTGCAAACCTGAGTCAGTATTTAATTGTGACACAATTTCAGGTTATTTATACCTAAATTTAACTCAATTTTGAATTTAACTCAATTTAACTCAATTTTCATAATCCTGAATTTAACTGAATTATTGATTGATATTTTAAGGGATACTTTTAAGAGTATTCTAGAAAGAAAAATTACCATGAGTTCACTAAAGAAGTTCGTATCCTCAGCTATATCTTTGGCGATTGCTGTATCACTTGTACTATCTTTGACAATTGGGTTCTCTGGAACAGCAATGGCAGGATTTGACCCTTTGACTGGCGCACGGAGGGAATGGTTACGGCCTATTGAAGAATGTGTTCCTGTCCAAGAAGGAAGATTTAGAGTTAGGCAGAAAGGAGAAATAAAAGCACTTACTACTATTAAATCTGCTGTAGTTAAATTAAACCCTCCTGATCTTAGTGGATACATAGACAGAATTCAGATTAAGCAAAGAGTTCCTAACTTCGAGTGTGTAGATATTCCAGTCAAGAATGGTGACGACTTAATTGCAACTTGCAATAAAGGTTCTATCCACTTATCAGCGTTACCATTTGTTTACTCTGCATCAGGAGAATTTGATCCTCCAGGCGATGGCCAATTTTGTGTTGAATTAAATTAATAAATCCCTAATTTTCTTTCTTACAGTTTGCTGTAAAAGTTATCTATAGCAGTTCTGAATGATATGTGAAAACGAAAAAAGCCAGTAAAATCTGTAAAATCGAGATTTTGATCACATTAAGTTTTCATAAATAAGACAGGATTGCTATGGTTTTTATTCCAACTTTAAACGCAAAGTAAAAATATTTTTTCTCTATTTCTCAATTAATTTAAAACACTTCCTAAATATAGGATATCTCATTTTATTAAAAAATACTCAGATGACGTTAACAGTTTTTTACTGCGGCTGAAGTGGCAGATAATTAACTCTAATTATCTGTCCATTTAATACCTTGAGTAATAGATTACTCTATAAGTTATGGGTTGTAAATTAAATACCAAATGAAACCTCTATGAAGTGTGAAAAGATACAATTCAGGCAAATTGGGAATGCTAAAGTTTCTTTACAAGAAAACCCTAAAGGGGTAATTCAATTTTTTGGCGGTTATTTTTTTGGTACTTTTCCTACTTGTTTTTACAACAAGCTTCTAGCAGACCTAAAAAGTTATGGCTATACAATTGTTGTATTTCCATATTCTTTATCATCAGATCACATTCTAGTTGCAGAAACTTTATTTGAATCCCACACTAATACACTAAAAGAGCTAGAAAAGGTTGATGATTTTTACAAAGATCATAAAAACTATTCTTGGGTTGCCCACAGTCTAGGCTGCGAATACATAGCTTTATTAAACCTTTTAAGCAACAATGATAAAAATAAGCGAGACAATATCGCTAGTGCAATAAATAACGTTCCTACCATCTTGACAGAGATTAATGAAGATGCTGTTAGAAGAATTTTTCAGCTAAGTTTGCAACTAAAAAATACACTATCACCAATTGGAGAACAACTATCTGTATTTATAGCACCTTGTTTTAGACCGCCAACTTCATTCTTGCAATGTATAATTAAGCCTACTCAAGAACAAATGTGGCATTGTATAGAAGAGAAAAAAGATACTTCATTCCAATTGACATCTGTTATTTCTTTTACGAATGATGGTATAGCAGGAAATGGTAATAAATGCCAACAATGCAACTTTGACATAGATACTAAATATAGTCAAAAATGTAGCGATGTATGCTTTTTAATCGAAAAACTCAGACTAAAAAATAGAGATTTATGGGTTGAACTAGATGGTGATCACATGACACCTATCCAGATGAATAACAAGATCAATTTAGCAGAGAGTGTAGTAAATTTTTTAAATAAACCAAAATCTACGGAAAATTGAACACAAGATAAATCACAATTATGCAATTATGCCCCTAACAACCAATCTAGCAGGCAGAAAAACTCTCTTGCACGGGGAAAGTGGGGTAGAAACAACCAAGAGAGCGATCGCCTTTCTTTCATCAAAGCCATTTCACGAAAGCGCGATCGCTTTTTTGATTTGTGGAAGGCGATCGCACCTCCCACATCCCCAAGAGCGATCATTCCTAATCTTGACTCAAAGGTATTTTACCGGAAAGTGCCGGAAAGTGCGATCGCCTTTTATGTACAATAATCAGTAATAGGCATAGCAAATTGTCATATTACTTACTCCAATCTTGAATTTCTAAGTTTTCTATTTTTCCAAAATCTCTGATATTATTTGTGACAATAATCAAATCGTTGGCTATGGCAATTCCTGCTATCAGAATATCAATATCGTCAATTGGCGTGCCTTTATTTCTTAAATTGGCATAAATATCAGCAGAAATTATGGCAGAGCTTGTAGTTAGAGGTAAAACCGTATTGTATGAAACAAATTCCTGAAAAGATGTGAGTTGTTTTTGCGCGTCACGATGTTTTAATCCACTGACAATTTCATAATAAGTGATGATGCTAATGTTAATTTTGTCATACTCTTTCAAATAGGCTTGAAAACGCTCGATAACTAGACTATGATTACGGAAGAAAAAAGATAAAATGTTTGTGTCAATCAACGCTGGCTTCATCACTTCTTCTTCCTAAAAATGCTTGGTGGCGGCGGGTGATTATTTCTTCATTGAAGTTAGCAAATACTTCATCTGACATATCATTCCAACATCCAGCAAACTGCATATTTTTATTAAATGAAGGTTGAGATACTTCTATACCTAAGCGAAAATAATGAATAAAATTATATAATTCTTCTAATTTCTCTGGTGGAACAAGATTTATTTCCGTAATAACTTTTGTGCGTAGGTTGAAAGAATCCATAACAAGTTAATATAGATTGATTGAGTGACAAATAAATTATATCTCACATTCCATTTATTTACAGGATGGCAACGGTCAAATGAACACTTTGTTGCGATCGCCCTACTTATCCCCAAGAGCGATCGCCTGTTTAGAGATAGTTGACATTTCCCTAACTCCCAATCGCATCACTAAAATAACTCCGATACAATTGACAACGCGGTTCTACTTCATTCCCCACCAGCTTGACCAAACCCATACTCTGTAACTGATAAGCTGATATTGTTTCTAATCTCACTGGTTCAGTAGCAGAAATCACTGTTTGCAATGCTGTAATTAGTTTTGGTTCTTCTCGCAAATTCAACCAAAATTGTCTTAAATGATGGCTATAAATACCTGCGTCAGTTCTAGCCTCTACTAAAAATTGATCAAGAGTAATATCAGGATAACTTTTAAGGTGAGAAAATGCCTGCTGCAACAGATAAGGATGACCACCTACCAATTGTATTAAAGGATCTACTAAAGATGAATCTTCAGCTAATCCATATTGTTGAGCCAATTCCTGGACTTGCTCCCTAGTTAACTCTGGTAATTCTATCGCTAATCCCACATTAAAAGGAGACCGATTAATATTGAGACGGATATAAACATCAGTAGAATGAGCGATCGCTAACCGCAACTTTTTCCAGTTGGGACGGCTTCTGCCCTTGTCATACCAAGAACGCAACAACCCAAAAAAATCTTCATAAACCTCAGGATAAGGGAAAAGTGCATCCACATCATCTAAGTATAAAACCAGAGGACTATCTGCTGCTGCCAAGACATACCCTTCTAAATAAGTTGTACAACTGACCTTTGCACCCATACCTTCTTCATCCCAATACTCCTCTAACTGATTAGGTAGCTTGAGTTCTCGACTGAGATTGAAGCAAAACCAGCGTAAAAATTTATTCAAGTTAGTCAGATGAGTTTGTCGATCTGCCATCTCTAAAC
>NZ_VILC01000135.1:0-9316 GCF_009712065.1 Aphanizomenon sp. UHCC 0183
TCTATCAGCATTTTCGATAAATTCTAAGGGGGGAATTTTAACCCAGTTTAACCGTCTAATTGCCTCTACATCAGGGGTACAGGGTGTGTACAATAGTTCGGGAAGCACTCATAAAATTGTTGCTAATATTAAGGGTGTCAGGGCGGGCGATCGGTCAAAAGTTGATGGACAATTTCAGATTATTCAACCTAATGGGACTGGTTTTATAGTCCTTGAACCTAAGACAAATAAACTATATAAAGCTGCAACTGACCCTGATAGTCAGATTGTGATTGAACAAATTACAGCAGATGTTTCTACACCTGCTATTACTACTATTGAATCCGTATTTGTGGAAGATCAGGTTATTGGGGAGGCGATAAATAAATTTAATCGTACTAATACAAATGTATTTGTTAGTGGTGATTTATCAGTGGAAGATTTTGACACCTCAATTTTACCAAGAGATCCTTATCAATTTAAATTTATTGACGCATCATCCACTAATATTAAATTAGAAGCTGCACCACTAAAAGTTGTGATGAAATTCTTAGGAGATGAATTTGCAACTGGTAACTTACAAATTAAATCAATTACTAGTAGTCAATAGTTAAAACTATTGTATCAAGTAAATCGCTAAAAGTATTGGTGTGTATAGTTTTAAGGTTGTTTTAGGTTACAAAATCTGAGAAAATAGCACAGATTTACTGTAAATATCCCCAGTGAGTGGGAATTCAAGAATCATCTTATAAAATCAATCCAGAAATAAAATAGTTTCCATTCAATTAATATCTCCAGCGAGCGGGAATTATAATATAACCAACCAAAACAAAAACATTATGTCTACAGTAAAACAAGTCTTAACAGCAAGAAACGTCCCTTTCACTGAGTCGAAAGATTATGACGATCAACCTATTATCGTAGTTAATGACTACACTGAAGAGGATGTTCTTGATTCTTCTGCCACTGACATCTTGGCAACTGGTTACGATGAGCAAGGAAACTTAGTAATAAACATTCAGGAGTAGGCATGGACATTCGCTCAATGCAAGAAAAGATAGAGGTCAACCCATATCTATCAGAGAGGAAGAGGGTCAATGGCTAAAATTGCAATGAGTTTCCATTCAATTAATATCCCCAGCCAGTGTTTTAATGATTTATAGGAACTCAAGAAAAATATGAGCAGTGAAATTGTAATTGTCCGTACAGGTATACCTACTGAAGGTTTTGACGCGTTAGCAGTTTTAGGGAAAACCTTTTACTGGACACTAAATTTAGAAAGGGTTCAAGCTTGTTCTGAGGTACATATTTACAACTGGGAAGGAAATCAACGAATTGTTGCTCCTATTCTGCCAGAACAATGTTACTCCATTGATATGTTTGGTAAACCTAAAACTATTATTGCTTTTGACCCTAAAGCAGTTCGTTTTGAAAATGTTGATCCGCCTCGAAAGTTTGGACGAATTTCTGCATCCTATGATCATACTCCCCCTGGACTTAACTGTACCCCTAAAAGACCAATGATCATGACTAAAACTAATGATCCCTTTGATTACGATATTAATGAGATATTGGACGCTGAAGAGATGTATGGCTGCATGGCTGCACCAATCGAATTCATTGAAGACAAGCTAGTTAAAAAGCCTAAAGACAAGCTAGTTGAAAAGCCTAAGTCTAAGTAGACTGAAGCCCGGTGAACGATTGCCGGGCTTTTTAGGGTTAAATTTAGGTCGAGGGGGAGTAGTCGGCTAGACTGTGCCAATTTGGGAATTTTGTACGCTAAGAAATCAGAGCAATCGCCCAAAGCCTTCTCATTAAAGATTGTTAGCGTTCAACTCTCAAGGAACTTTTTAACGCCCCTTGTTCTGAAATCCAAAAATTTCCATTCGGTTTTTATACCCCCAAAATGAAGATTCTTGCATCATACCAGAATAGACTCAAGGAAATTACCACACTCAAATTGTGATGCCTGTGATTTGTGATCGCAAAGGTCTAATTATGTTTAATTCTACCTGTGTAGCAACAGTTGTATTCAAGTCGTAAAATGAGGGTTTAACATCAAAAAAGCTATAGCATAGATATAATAACAGTTTCCATACCACTAAAACTTTTAAATCTAAACACACAAGCTTTAAAACCAATTAATTATGAAACCATTGCCACAGGCTACACTTAAACCACAAAGTAAAGCAATTGATAAAGAGCGATCGCACTCTGGCATATTCTTAGGGGATAAATGCTATTGGAATCCTGCTACTTTACCAAATGGTCATGTCGCCATTATTGGAACGTCTGGGAGTGGTAAAACTCAGACATTGAAGGCGATCGCCTATGAATTACCTAAATTATTTCCCACTATAAAGAATATTATTATTGATTATCACGGAGATCAGCAGTTACCTAATGAAGTTTGTTATCCCTTGGATATGGAATCACCTTATGGGATTAATCCATTAACAATTGATTTAGATACTAAAGGTGGTGGACCAGCACTGCAAGGAATAGCAGTAGCGCAATATTGCGTAAAGCCTTGACAATGGGAGCAAATCAGGAAGGATTAATTATAGAAATATTAAGTCATTGCTATAAACAAAAAGGAATTACTCAAGAAAGCGTAAGCACCTGGACTAATAAACCACCAACTTTTCAAGACTTACAAAATGAGATTACAGCAAGAATAGAGAATGGATGTAGAGAATCCTCTAAATTAGCCTTAAAATTAGCTGCAATGTTTGAGTATGGAATCTTCAATAAACCACAGCCTAACTTAAAATTACCCCTAATTAGATTTGATTTATCAGCACTTGGTAAAGTTCCTGGGTTGAGCGCGATCGCAACTGAGGCAATTATCAAACAATTAATGGACTCTCATAGGATTGCTGGTGAAATTGAAGATAAAATTCCCAGAACGTTTATTATTATTGATGAGGCTAAAGAAGTTAAGAACAGTAAAACTTTAAATATTATATTAGGTGACGGCAGAAAATATGGACTATGCTGTATATTAGCTTCTCAACGTGATGCAGAATTGAGTAAAGAAGTTATAGCCAATACAGCTACAAAAATTATACTTATGCTGGATCAGACCGAAGTTAAAGCCGTTTCCAATCGGTTTAGATTTTCTCCTAATATAGTGGGACAATTGCAGCCATTGGAGGCGTTAGTTAGAATGGGGACAGAAGGCATTAAAACTAACATAAAACCATTTTATGAAAGGTATCAAGAATAATCAATTAAACATCGGTCAGGTCTGATGTTGGGATATACAGAGCGATAGCGTTCGCGGAGCGTCCCGGAGGGAACTAGCGCTCCGAAGGAATCGCTCTTTAATTTTAATGGGAAATATAGCGATCGCAAAGCGCTCCGAAGGAATCGCTCCGAAGGAATCGCTCGATAGAAATCGCTATAAATACCTACATTTTGACGACTTCACTAATGGGGAATTGTTTTGTCAGAAAAACAACTGTTACCCAGCCGTCCCCAATTTCATGAACAGTGTTGCCATTCTCGTTAGCTTGGGGATGCAGGACAAAAACTTTATCCCCTACCTTTATAGGTTCAGGTTCTACACCGATAGTAGTATCTTCACTTTGTGTAATATTTTCAACTTGTTTGACAGAATCATTTACCCCTCCCCCTTCCTGAAAATAACTGTCCGTGAGACATAATGACTGGGATTCTTGATTATCAAGGGTTTCAGATACATAACAAACATCTAAATTAGGTTGATTGTCGGGTATCTTGTCAGATATGCCAGGCATTTTATCAGGTATTTCGTCAAATACATCTAAACCTTGTGTAGTAAGGGTTTCAGCCATTATATCTGATAACCTTTGAGAAACTATAGGGAGGGGGGGGGTATGGATAACATATTTAGGCGACAACCTGTAAACTTTTTTACGTGGGTCACTTTTACTAGGCGATTTTAGTAGTACCCCTTGACCACTTAATCGAGATAAAGCTGTATATAAGCTATCTTTAGTTCCTCTAACCTGGTGCTGTATTTCTGCAAACTCTAATCTAGCATCATATCCAGCACATTCAAATAATGCCTTAACCCGTTGTATTACAGGTCTAGCGTCTTCCACCTGCCGATCTGAATTGATTACAATCATCTTTCCTGACTCACGATCTAAGCTGACATCCAAAGTTACCGGACTACTACCACGTAGTTTAGGAGTAGAAAATTTTCTAACATCCCCTTGACCCTCTAGCAACCAAATACCACTGACAGCAGCGGCGATCGCACTAGAACCTCTAACCTTATTCACTCCCTTATTATCTTTGTCTTTATTGTTGTGGTGAATCATGAGGCCAGCAGAACCGTAACGTTCTAGCAAGTTATTCAGGGAATAGATAAACCGCGCTGTTTTTGAGTCCTTTTCCTCTATTTGGGATAATTTATTAATCGAAGTTAGAGAATCAAAAATTACTAATGCAGGTCGCATATCTTCTAATGCTTCCTCTAGTATTTCCATCTGTGAAATATCCCAATTGTGGATAAGTTCCCAGCTACCCATGTACCCGTACAAACCACGCGAGATTAACTTATCTTGTGCAAAGGGTAGCGGTTCATCCCCAACCACAAATAGAACTTTACCTGTTTTGCTAGGTTGTTCGCCTAAAAACGTTTCGCCGCTAATAATACTCGCAGCACAGTCGTAGGCTAGGGTTGACTTACCCGCCGCCGGATCACCGGACAGTAAGGTAATGCCCGCAGATGGTAGCAACCCCGCGAACAACCATTGCAATCCCTCTGGAATATATTCCAGAAGTTCAGATGGTTTGAAACGCTGGGGTTTCGCAACTGTTGAGTTTAAGTCCAGTTGTCTTGAGATAGAATCTATTTCTCTGTTCCCAATTCCCTTTTTTCTCAGGTCTTTGGCCATTAATGCCTTTTTAGCCTCATCCTTTTCAGCATTTAGGCGTTTTATCTCAAGTTTTAGGATTTCTGCCTCATCTGTGGGATTTGCTACTATCCCCCGCCGTTCCAATTCCTGATTAAATTCAGATTCTAATTCCGCCATAAGTTTATTCCAGTGATACGGGTTCTCATTGCATCTTACTCGCAGTGTAGTTAGTTCCGCTTGTAGCTCAATTCCCGATAGTCTAGTGAGTGCAACTTTAGCTATTTGCAGAGCTTCTTTTACGGTAAGATTTTCGCTATCCTTGCGTGTTGCCCACTCTTTAAAAGATTGGGCATCTAATATTTGCAGTCCCAACTCCCTTGCTGATACGACTTCATCAATAAAAATCTCTACTGGTTGCGACAAAGAATGAACAAAACAATCTTCTGGACGTTGCCACGCAATATACTTGATCATCCATTCTGGTGTCTTTGGGTCGGAAATAAAGTAATTTAGTCCCGGTGCGATTTCCGACTCTTGGTAGGAGTGAATTTCATAAAGCATCCCTAAGTGAAGGATGCCAGTTAGATCGTCGGTTAACCACAGTTTGGCTAGTCCATCAGAAAAATTTTTGTTTCCAGATTCAGATTTAAATGTTAATGTAGTCATAGAAGGGTGAACCGTCTTTTCTGGTGTAGTCACAGGAAGATTAACCATCTTTTCTGGTGTAGTCATAGGAAGACTCACGCTCTTTTGTTCATTAAATGTAGACATAGAAAGACTCATCCTCTTTTAAATGTAGACAGACACAGACACGAAAAGACTCATCATCTTTTGTTTGTACTTCCCCCTGCCAAAAATTGAGAACTTCGGACAGGGCTAGGAACAGAAATTATCAAAAACCTCTACCGCCAAGTGGAGGTTTTTGCATTTACGGAAGTAGTGATAGAGATGCAGCCCTTAGTTAAATTATGCAGTATTTTTCCGCCAAAATAAAAACAACTACTCCTAAATGGTGGTAGTTTTGGCGTGGCGTAAATTTTACGCCTATTTATCCATCAGCCTGATCAGAATTGCCTCAAATTAGTCAAGTCGGGTTGGTGTTTTAGGGTAAACCCCCTGCTTCACTAACTAAGCAACGATTTTTACTGATTTGATACCCTTGCTACACCATTGAATTAGTAACCATCGGTCAGAATCCTTGTCTAATGCAGGTTTAAGCCGAAAATTAAAAACGTCCTCCCATACATCCACACCATACTGATTAACAAAATCACGCTCTAACTTTTTGAATTGCTCCCAATTGCGATCGCTAATAGCAGTCAGCATAGGAACAATAGTAGTGATAGGAACTTGAGTAGCTGTTTCACTCATCTGGGTAATCCTCAAAAATACAAATAATTGGTAAATCTCCAGTTTCAGTGTCGATAATTTCGACTAATCGCTTACCTTTCCCTCTAGCAAGTCTTTTGCAACGCCCCTCAGTTGTAGCTGCGCCCCAATCTCTAGTTTCTGCTAGATAGTCAAATTTCCCCTTAGAACGTTTGATATCATCTGCCATGCTGATTTTACTTAGGTTCTTTATTCAGTTTTCAAGTCAGAGTTTGGAGTAGAGAACGTTCTAACTTGCCTTTGGATTGCGTAGTTGTGTTTTTTTAATTTCACGAATACCAGACTCCACTATAAAAGCTGCAAGGTTAGCTGTGGTTCTACCCTGTTCATTAGCAAGTTTCTCCAATTCTTCAAATACAGCATCTGGAAGTGTAACGCTAAATCGTTTACTCATTTGCATCTATATAGAATCTCCTTTACACCAATATTCTACTAACTAATTCACTGTTTATTACAAAAAACATCTAGATTGAATCATTTACGATGTTAACTGAATCTATTTAGATGTTAAACTAGCACTATAAGCCAAGTAAATGCAACTCCACTACATTTTTATAGGAACAGCCAGTAAGCGTAAAACTCAGCGGCTTTAGCCCTGAGATATAAGCGGCTCGTGTGACTTTAGTCACAGTCATCTTTCTTGATATTGCCATACATATTTCTACCCACTCTTTCAATTAACTCACTGACGCTGATCTCCAGTGAATTAGAAGCCTTGATTAAATTTTCCCAAGCAGTATTAGTCACCATTATATTTCGGTGCTTCTTCAGTTCTTCATAAAAGACTGGCTGATTTTTTGTTCTTTTAATTCCTTTACCTGTTGACTTCATTAGAATATATGTATATACTAAGTTAAGTCTAGCATATCAAGGTGGTGATTGTAAATTGCTAACAAATTATGTATATAAAATCCGCCCCAATATTAGCCAGTCCAATAAAATGGATAACTGGCTAGATATGCTCCGGTCTACTTACAATTGGAGTTTGGCTGACAGAATAGCTCAATACAACCAGCAGTTTATTCAAGGTGACTATTGCGATATTAGGACTAAAGCAGAAGCTTGTCCATTAACCTGTTTTGTTAGTAAAAATGGAGCAAGTGGAGAGCCGTGGAAAGATGCTAAAACCGATAAGAATGGCAACCTCAAAAACCCTCGACGCAGTGCTGGTGATATTCAAATAACGGCATTGCCAGAGTTAAAGAAAGCTAGACCTTGGTTTGCTGAGATTGATTCTACAGTCCTACAGCAAAACGTCAAACGCCTTGACACTGCCTATAAAAACTTTTTTGAAGGGAGAGGTTTTCCTAAGTTTAAAAACCGTAGTAATTTTACATCTTTTACTTATCAAATGGGTATAAAAGTTCAAGGTAGTAAAATCTATCTCCCTAAATTGGGATGGATGCGGTTTTTTAATTCTCGCCTAATACCAACAGGTTTTACTATCAAAGCTGCCACGTTGAGAAAGCGTCAAGATGGTTGGTATGTCTCAATTAGGATTGAAGATAAAACCATACCAGACTATGCAAAAAAACCGCTAAACGAAGTTAATTCTATTCTTGGTTGTGACTTAGGAATAACTAAACTTGTCCATCTCTCCGACAGATATCAAATTGATAATCCTAGATTCTCAACCAACAAAAAAGCTAGACGCACTTTAAAAATTAGACAGCGACGGATTAATCGTAAAGTCAAGGGTAGTAAAAATCGTAAAAAAGCAGCTAATAAAGTAGGACGGTTTCACAAAAAGATTACAGATAAACGGACTGCTTATCAATGGAGTGTTGCTAAGACAATAGTTTCTAGAAAGGTTGATGCTATTGCCTTAGAAGATTTAAACATCTCTGGAATGTTAACACGTTGCCAGGTGAAAACTGATGAAAAAACTGGGAGATTTTTAAAGAATGGGCAATCAAGAAAGAAGGG
The DNA here is from genome assembly GCF_009712065.1 of Aphanizomenon sp. UHCC 0183. NCBI lineage: Bacteria > Bacillati > Cyanobacteriota > Cyanophyceae > Nostocales > Aphanizomenonaceae > Aphanizomenon > Aphanizomenon sp. UHCC 0183. Next base: position 8,145 of record NZ_VILC01000135.1, read on the forward strand.
GTTAAACCGTTCTATCTCTGACGCAAGTTGGAGTGATTTGATTTTAAAAATTGAGTATCTCGCTGTGAAGCAAGGAAAAGTTGTCATTAAAATCAATCCTAAATACTCCAGTCAAGAATGCAGAAATTGTGGGCATACTGATAAATCAAACCGTGATGGTGAGAAATTCATTTGTACTGAATGTGGGTATCACGAACACGCCGATATTGGTGCTGCCAAAACAATTAGAGATAGAGCTTTCAAAACTTGTATTGAGCGAAGTCGAAATATAGTACGTGGGGACTCCGCGAAACTTGCTGTTTAACAGCTAAACGCCCAAAAGATAAGCCAGTGCGGTATTGGGGTCTCTCCAAGTAAAGCAACTAGCAGTATCAGCACGCACTTTTGTGCAAACGTGTTGAGTTTGGGAACCTGTGCAAACAGGATATTAGGATTGCAAAATTTTAAGAATCTCAGTGGCTTCAGCCCTGAGAGTGTCAAAAGTTCTGCGGGTTAAGAGGATGTTTAAAAAGTCAAAAAAGATACAACACAGCTCTCTCTGTATCAAATTATGAGCGAGAGTTGGTTTTTTGCACCATAATATAAGCCAAAGTTGGAAAAACCCTCGCTCTAACAACTTTTCCATGTAATACACCGTCAATTCAACATTTTTACCGCGTATTACATGGAGGGGTTTTTTGTACAAACTCTCAAAAAGGGGGAATAGCAAAAACGAGGTTTGGCATTATTACCTTCAAATCCTATTCCAGGGCGATAGCGTTCGCGGAGCGTCCCGGAGGGAACTAGCGCTCCAAAGGAATCGCTTTTTATTCTAGTGGGAAATCAAATATAGCGATAGCGAAGCGCTCCGTAGGAATCGCAAAGCGCTCCATAGCGAAGCTCCTACAATTTTACAATATTTTAATATGAATAATAATATAAATACCTCTTTTTATATAGCGATAGCGAAGCGCTCTATAGCGTAAGAATCGCTCTTTAATTATAGTGAGAAATAAAATGTTATATTATTGATGATTCACGGTGTTTTAGTTTTGGTGAATTTTATGAAAAGTAATAATTTGGCAATAAATATCTTTTTTGCAATTGCGATCGCTTCACTACTTATTCTAGTGGGAAAATTCAAACCACAGGATAAACCAGCGATAGCGAATACGCTCGCCGCAGGCATCGCA
>NZ_VILC01000136.1:0-8965 GCF_009712065.1 Aphanizomenon sp. UHCC 0183
TCGCAATGACTGTAAATATTTTTGTCAAACTACTTACACATCTAGGTTAAGTCTTTTAAAAATCCCTAACGGACTTCGTTCAAACTCTCCACCTGCTTGGTAAACATCTCTGTAAATAAACTCATGACTGTCCGTTCTTCTCGGACTTTAATATTAGCAGTAATAGACATACCGGACTGTAAGGATATCTTTCTATCTTGATTGGTGAGACTTAATTGTTGTTTATCTAACTTGATTTTGGCGGGGAATCTATAAAATTGATGGTTTTGGTCGGGAGGTAAAGCATCTGAACCAATATCAATTAGTTTACCCTTGATATCACCAAATTCACTAAAGGGAAAGGAGTCAATTCTCACATCTACATTCATACCTTTCCTCACAAAACCAATATCTTTATTGGTGATGAAAACTTCGGCTATGAGGCTATCTTTGGGAACGATTTGTAGTAATTTTTGGGTAGAATTGGCAACAAAACCTGGATTTTTAGCTTGAAGATCAAAAACTACACCGCCTACAGGAGCGCGAAGTTCTTGATATTTAACGTTTAATTGTGTTTGGGAGATTTTACTATTAATATCTGCTAAACGCTGTTCATTTTCTAGAATAATTTTCATGAATTGACTATCAATTTCCGCAATCCGTTGTTTGTTAGCACCGATTTTTTCCAAAATAGTTTTATCAGAACTAGCAACTGTATTGGTTGATTGCTCTTTTCCCTTATTAATATCGAATTGTAGACGTTTTGCCTCTTCTTGTAATTGTGATATTTCTGCGGAAAGCGTTTGTACCTGTTGTTTTTGATTCAGATATTGCAGTTTAGAAATACCACCTTCTTCAGCTAAGGTTTTAAGACTAGCTAAAATCTGACTTTGAATTGCTAAACCATTTTTAGTATCTTGCAGTTTAAATATGGTTTGAGAAAGTTGTTTTCGGGTTTTTTCAACTTCTAAATCTGCGGCTTTAGAACGGGATTTTAATTCTGTTTTAGCAACTGCTAATAATTGTTGTTCATCAATCCCTGTACCTGCTGCTCCCGGTGAATTTCTTAATTGAGAACGTAATAATTCATTTTCTGCTACTAAGGAAGCGCGACTTTTAAGCAGAAAAGCTGATTCTCCCGGGAGTCTACTGCGTAAAAATGCTATTTCAGCATCTATTCCGGTACTTGCTCCCATTAAGCGACGATAGATATTGTTTTCTTGAATTAAAGCTATCCGAATCTTATTCAATGAATTTAATTCGGCTAGGGTCGCAATGGAATCAAAGGTTAATAATAAATCTCCTGGTTTTACCTCTTTACCATCTTTTACATACAGTGATTTTACAACTCCATTTATAGGAGCTTGTACGTCTTTGACTGTTCCTTCTGGTTTTAATTGTCCTGTGGCGGGAACTACTTGCTCAATTTTCGCTAAACAAGCCCAAATAATCCCAAAACAAGCTAATCCCATGAGGGTGAGCATGATAGTTCTTGACCAAATTGGGGATTGGCGTAAGACTACAGATTGGTCGAAGTTATTAAAATTAAAATCGGGTTTTGGCTGTTTAGGAGCGGGTTTGGGTGGTGTTAATACTTGTGCATCTCTATAAGATCCGTTACCGTTACCGTTTCCGTTTCCGTTGCTGTAACTACCATTAAGTTGAGTCATAATAATTTGGGATTTGGGATTTTAGATTGAATATTTAGTGGTGTGTGATTTTAGAGTTTGAAAAGTTTAATGTATTACTTGCTTTTTTCGTTTCTTCGGTTTCCTACTCTGTATAGGAATGAGTTCTCTAAGAGGGTGTTTGAAAAGTTATGGTTGATGTATCAAATATTTTTTACCCCACCCTAACCCTCCCCTTGTAAAGGGGAGGGAACTGGATTTTTATTGTTTCCCCCCTTTACAAGGGGGGACTAAGGGGGGTAGCAATGTGATGAAAATTACGGAATAACACTTTTCAAACATCCTCTAACGGCTTTAGGCAGAGCCTCTGTAATGGCATTCCCAGTCAGAGACTGGGAACGAGATGAACAGGGTAAAGCATGAGCTAAACCCTTACAAATAACTGACAAATTACAAATTTACTTCTTGTTGTTGATAAAGATAGAAATAATGACCTTTAGCTGCCATGAGTTCTTGATGACTACCTTGTTCTATCATTCTACTGTTATCCATGACGACGATAGTATCGGCATTACTAACAGTATTTAAACGGTGGGTAATGAAGAAGACTGTGTTGCCTTTGAATGCACGAGCTAAGTTCAGACAAATTTGCCTTTCTGTGGGATAATCTAGGGCGCTGGTGGCTTCGTCTAAAACTAAGATTTTAGGTCTTTGTAATACAGAACGAGCGATCGCAATTCTCTGTCTTTGTCCACCAGAAAGGGCTGATCCCCGTTCCCCAACTCTTGTATTATAACCATTGGGTAAGGTCATAATAAATTCATGTGCAACAGCGATTTGTGCGGCTTCAATAATTTCCTCTGTTGTGGCATCAGGATTTGTTAAGGCAATATTTTCTTGAACTGTGCCATCAAATAAGAGCGTATCTTGGGGAACTACACCAATTTGCCGCCGCAGCGAATAAAGTTCGACTTTGGCAATGTCATAACCATCAACTAAAATTCTGCCAGATTCTGCGTCATAAAGTCTGAGCAGTAATTTCATCATTGTACTTTTGCCTGAACCACTTTGTCCGACAATGCCCACAAATTTACCTGCGGCAAATTCGACGCTGACATTGCTGAGTTGTAGTGGTCCGCTGGCAGCAAATCGGAAGGAAACGTTTTCATATTTAACAGCACCGTTCACAGCAGGAAGGGGAATATTATTCCGATCTATTTCTGCTTCTTGTGGTGTGTCTACAATATCACTTAATCGTTCTAAAGATAAACCAGTTTCTTGGAAGTTTTGCCAGATTTGCGCCAACCGTAAGATTGGGGTAGTAACGTAACTAGAAATAATCCGAAAAGCAATTAATTCTCCTAATGTTAATTCTCCTTTCAAAACTAAATAAGCTCCCACCCATAAAACTAATAAACTGCTAAGTTTACTGAGAAACTGACTGGTTGAGTTAGCTAATGTGGAAGTCAGCACAGTTTTAAAACCGGCAGCGACAAACTTAGCATATTTCTTTTGCCAAGAAAACCGGGAGCGTAATTCAATATTTTGGGCTTTAACTGTTTGAATACCTGACATAACCTCAACCAAATATGATTGAGTTTCGGCATTCCGTTCAGCTTTAGTTCTTAATTGTCTACTCACTGTGGGAGCAGCGACTAATGTCACTACCACAAACAGAGGGATTGTCCCTAATCCGACGAGAGTTAGTTGCCAACTGTAAAACAACATGACAACTATATAAACAACGGAAAATAGGGCATCTAACACTACTGTTAAAGCCGTACCGGTGAGAAACTGACGGATGTTTTCTAATTCATTAATTCTGGTGGATAGTTCACCAACTGGTCTTTTATCAAAATAGCGCAGTGGTAAGCGTAGCAAGTGGTCAATAATTTGTGACCCCAAACTCATATCAATGCGGTTGGTGGTATCTACAAATAAGTAAGTCCGCAAGGTGGTTAATACTGCTTCAAACACACCCACTGCCAATAGTAATACTCCTAGAATATTCAGGGTACTAATACTATTTTGGACGATGACTTTATCAATGATTAGCTGAATAACCAGAGGATTAGCGAGGGCAGCTAGTTGGACGAAGAAGGAAGCAATAAATACTTCTATCAGTACCCGGCGGTAACGTGATAAGTAAGGAACAAACCAAGATAAACCAAAGCGTTCTTTCGGTGTTTCTTTGGTTGCACTCAGTAATAAAACTCTAACTTGTGGTTGAAGATTAGCGTCATCGGTTTCTAATTCTTCTACTAATTGACTAATTTGGCAGTTGATAATGCCTTGAGATGGTAAACCCAAAACTACTGTTTTTCCATCTACCGCATAGAGGACAGCAAAACTGTCACGATAGCGAATTAATGCTGGTGTAGGAATCCGATTGATGGAAACAGCAGGAACATCAACTAGCTGGGATTTAAGTCCAATTAGTTCGGATAAATAAGCGCAAACTTGAAAAGATATACTACCTTGACGCTTAATTTGGTCGTTTAAAATGCGGCGGACTACTTCTTTCCGAAAGGGCATTTCTAAATGCTTGGATAGCATTTGAAAACAAGCTAGAGTGGCATCTAATTCTCCTTGTCCCCGGAAAAATGGATAGTTTTGATTTTTAAATTGCTTGTTTGATGTGGTGGGGGGAACAAATTCTGGTTCTTGGGCGTAGGGAATTTCCGAATCTACTCTGCTATCTGATATAGTTTCTAATGTTTCAGATTCAATGGTAACACCATCAAGTAATGATAGGTCTTGATGATTAATGCCCAATAAGCGGAGAGGAATGTTGCCTTTAACTTCAATTACGTCGGTTTCTAGGCGAGAATTGGGTGGGAAATTGGGTAGGGAACTACGACCACTCACAAACCAAATGCGATCGCTATCTAATTCTCTTAAAGCAGTTTTTCCTGGTGATAAATAATGAATTTTTGCTTCTAATTGAGCCTGTTGGGTAATGTCTTTGAGGTTGTGATTTACTAAAGCTTTTTGTGCTACCTGTGAACTCAAAATATCAAAGATTTCAATTGAGTGACTTACGTGTTGACGAGCTTTAGCAAAGGCTGGATTGCGGTTGATAAATTGCAAATAATCTGCGGCTTTCCAGGTTAAACAGATGACTTCTGTGGACGCGATCGCTGTTTCACAAGGAAGTTCACGCAACCAAGCAATTTCGCCAATTGTTGCCCCTGGTTGGAGTAATTTTAATGTAATTGGTAATTGGTTTTGGGGATTATATCCCAATAGTCTGACGTTGCCTTGATAAAGAATGGCGATCCTCTCTGGTAGTTGTTCTTTACCAATAATTTTTTGTCCTATGCGATAACGCAAAGGCTGGAGAATTTGTGATGATAAGAGGTTATTAATTTCCTCTTTCGATAATTGATCAAATCCTTCAATACTGGCAATGAATTCTTCAAAGGTACTCTGAATATAAGTCATATTGATTGAGTTATTTATTTCACTTCATTTTGGCGAAAAGGTTGATATTTGGCGATTTATATGGTCTGAATCTGACATTTTTGTTCTGTCATTTGTGTTTGTAACCACTGATTAAATCGTTCATTTAGTAATCGTTGTCGCATGGGACGATCTAGTTGGGCTGGGAGTATTTTTTCTAATCGGACAATTACTAGGACGTTATTGATTTGAGTTGGTGGTGATAGTTGTTGTGGTTGACTTTTGGAGAGGATATTCACCAATGTGGGATGGAGGGATTGTAAATCTATGGGTCCGACTAAGCCATCTGTTTGGGATTCTGGTCCTTGGGCGTATTCCCGTGCTAATTCCGCAAAAGATTGTTCACCCTCTTGAATACGGAAGTAAATTTCTTGAGCGATACCAAGTTCTGAGGTGGTAATTAGGGAATAAATCACTCTATCTAACTGGGTTTTCCGTTGAAAAAAGTAGGAGTTTAAATCCCCTCCCCAGGTTTCCTCTTTGAACTTTTCTAGTTTTAATTGTCGTACCGCCATGATTTTCAGTTTTTGGAAACTTTCGCTCTGTGGTTCTAGTCCTTGATATTGTTGGGCTAATTGTTCACAGGCTAGTTGTTCTTCTTCTGGGGTACAGACAATTTCTGCGATCGCTTGATCAATGAATATTTCCTTAATTAATAGCGGTAATAGCTGGTATTCCGACAATAATGATAAAACTTCTGTAGGCTGGAGGGTGCGATCGCCCAATTGTAGAACTTGATTCATATTACTTGTAATCAGGTTTGTCACCATTGTTAATTTCTCTTCAAAAGATAGTAGAACTAGATTGTCACCAAGTTATATTTTGGTTAAATTATACAATTTATGACAACTTTACTCTGCTTTGGTTTCAGTGTAGTATTTAAATACTAATTATTTGCCAATAACCAAAATTTGATTTCTGGGCATTTAAGTGGTCAGAGTGTTGATATTTGGATATTATCGTACCAACTTACCATAAATTAATAAATTTGTCATAAGTAATTGGACAAAAATATTTACAGTCATTGCGAGCGAAGGGAAGCAATCACAACCCTTGCGATTGCTTCATTTCACTTCGTTCCATTCGCAATGATATTGTGTAATTAATTCTGTCTCACTACTTATCAAACTTACTTTGTAGGAAATGGGGAATAATGACGAATTAGCAGCCTAAATTAGATAACCAGTCATTGCGGTTATTGCGTATTCTTCACTTACTCACTAATCTTCAAAAATCAATCCATCCTGAGAAATAATTACAACACCTAATAAGTTAATACAGGACAAAATTATATAAAGGGTAAATTTAATTTCTCTAAAAAGGTAAATATAATCACAAAAATACTGTAGGGGCAATCCCCCTGTGGTTGCCCGGAATCATAATTAACGAAATCTGCCCGGATTTAGCCGATTGGGGCTTTGGCGTGTGGTATTACCTTTAATTGTTACTCCATTTCTCAGTTTTCCACCATTACCACCATCTTTAGGATCAAGGTATGGTTTCAAATTAATCCCACCTTTAGTAGAAGTAACTTGATTCTTGCTACCACCTAAAAGCGTTTGTCCGAGACTGTATAAGCTATTACCATTACTACTATTACGATTAGTGTAAGTATTGACAGCAATAGTTTGTTGTCCACTATCAGCAGTAGTTAAATTTTGGAATACACTATTGCGAATAGTATAAGGATCTTTGCCACGAGGGACTGTTAAGACAATTCGACAACTGGGTTGGGCTTCGGTGGTGACACAGATAATATTTTCGCTATTTTCTACGGCTATTTGCAGTTCTTGTAATCCATCTGGGCGATATGATTCTAAACGGGTGGCGATCGCTTGACAACGTTTCTGAGCATCCCACCCGCCTCCTAAACTCTGAGGTGCAGCCCAAGCAAAGTATTGTCCTGGTTGACTTTGGGGCTGGTACATGACTGTAAACTGTCCATTGTTAGACTGGCAACTAAATCTGGCGCTACTGTCAACTGTGGTGGAAGTTGGGATGGTGGTTGATGAACCTGATGGTACTGTAGTAGATGAACCTGATGGTATTGTAGGAACAACAACTTGAGCAAAAGCTACAGTATTACCAAAAAATAAAGAACAGCCCAAACTACTCAACAATAAAACCCGAAGTGATTGTAATGACATAAATATAACCTCTGTAAGAAACAGGTAAATAGTTGATATCTCTATTGACGGAGAATATATTTTTTTGATTCATTAACAATACCTGTTTTTTTATTTTTAGTATACATAGCAGAAACCGCTACAAGCTACGAAGGATTATCAGCAGCTTACAGCGGTTTCTCGATTAGGTTGTAGTTCAATACAAAAATATAGAAGTGGACTTGACAAGCAATCAATTAAATTCGATTTAAATTACGCTTCCCTTATTTCTAATGGGCAGGCACTTCTGGCTGTGAGTTCAACACCTCCAATAACAATTTGGTGAGATTTAGGCGAAAAAACTTTGACAGGAAGCTAAAATCTAAAACTGATTGCCGGGACATTAGAGCAGGAGGCACAAACTCTAATGAAAAGTTTGGATTTAAGGTTTGACTTTTAACCTTTTTGTACCATACCCTTAATCTAGCACGAGTTTTTTTCTTTGTGTTGTCTGTTTACTAAACTTGAAATTCGTTAATATATTGCAACAATTCAGAAATTTTTCTGAGAAAAAATTCCTCACACATCTAGTCCTCTTGATTTTCCATTTCCTACCTTGAGAGTGATTTCATGAATTAAAACGGAATGCTATAAATAACAGCAGTACCATCATGTTTTCATTTCAAGGCACTCAACACTTATATATTGCAATCAAGAGGTATAAAATAATGACAGATAGTCTTTCTCTACAAATAGAAAGTCCCTCAATGTCGAGACGACAATTACTCAATTTTCTTACAGGTGCAGTTGTTGCCACTACAGCCGGCAGCGTATTGTATCCTGCGGCTAAATTCTTTGTTGCCCCCACAGAAGTGGGTGGAGATGGTTCTATCCTCGCCAAGGATATTCATGGAAATCTCATTCCTTCTAGCCAGATTTTAGCTGAACCCGTTGGCACTCGTGCTTTAGTTGCAGGTTTAGCAACAGAACCTACTTACCTCACAATCCAATCAGATGCTACTCTGCATCCTTGGGGAATTGTTGATATCTGTACCCATTTGGGTTGTACCTTTCCTTGGAATCCCAATGACAACCAATTTCAATGTCCCTGTCATGGTTCTCGTTATGATCCTGATGGCAGAGTAATAAGAGGTCCTGCACCTCTTCCCCTCAAGCTTGTTGGCGTTAACTTGGAAGGTGAGTATATCCGCATTTCTCCCTGGACAGAAATAGACCCCCGGACTGGTGAAAAACCTTGGTGGATTTAGTAATTTAATTTATCCTCAATGGTTTCGGGACTAAATACCACAGATAACAGTGCCATCAAGTTGCATGGTGACAGCAGTTTAAACTTGCAGGAGAGAAAAAATGGAAACTACAGTTAAGGATGGAGTCTTTATTCATATTAGTCGAGGAACAGAAGACCCCCACCGGGTATTGATGGCATTAACTCTAGCTGAAAAAATGTCTGAGGATAAAGATGTGCTAGTTTTTTTTGATATTCAAGGTGTAGAAGTTGCTCTTAAAGATGAGAAAGTAATTGAATTTAGGGAGTTTGAATCAGCGCAAACTTTGTTAAACAAGCTGATTAAAAAAGGGATTTTGATCTACGTCTGTCCGATGTGTTTAAAAGCAGCTAATCACCAACTAGAAGATTTGATGGAAGGGGTAAAATTAGCTCAAAAAGAAGCTTTCTTTAATTTTACTCAAGGACGTATTTTGTCTTTGAACTATTAAGACAACTGACTAATTGCTAATTTGTAATAATGATACAAGTGCCTTAGTTCATTT
>NZ_VILC01000137.1:0-8799 GCF_009712065.1 Aphanizomenon sp. UHCC 0183
CTTTTTCTACCGTTATCAAAAACCTGTGGCTAGTTGAACCCCGAACTCAAAACAAACTCGTTAAATATAAATTTATCCGGAGGATCGTTATGCACTGGAGAACATTTAATTGGTAGATGCACCCTGATAACTAAACTCCCCTAGTCGGCTAACATCCACTGGGGGTTTTTTCTTAAAAATATAAACTAAACTCACCCTATCATCAAAACAAGTCTCTGGCAATATCCCTACTCAACAAGTTTTTGGTAACTTTGGCTAGTCGCACTTACAGACGGTAATATTAGCTGACACAATGGCGAACATGGTTGTTTATCGTGCAGCTTGACTACACACAGAATATAGCTCGTTATTGCCTAAATACCAGACTTGCGGATGAACCAATCTGACAACTTTTCCAGAATCACTTTCATTCCATTGTGATCCTTAGCTCTAACTTTAGAATGATCACCGCGATAGATAATAGGACTCTTAATTATTTCTTTATAATATTTGTACTTGGTATAGCCTGTTGCAGATTAATAGACATCTCCAAAAAAGATGGTAGAGCCGAGAATCCCTACCCATAGAACGTCTCTACAAAGGTTTCAGGTAACACATCTTTAATTTCTGGAGATGTCTATTGATTACAAGGCTTAAAAATAGTTCATTCACTTACGCCGCAGTGTAATAGGGAATAGGTAATAGGGAATAGCGAGTAATTACCCATTCCCTATTACCTATTTACAGCCTAAACTTTAGATAACTAATAAATTGAGTGATTTAGTCAATTGTGATTTGTTGCGGTCCATTGGCTTTGCCGTTTTGTACTTCTGTACTCAGGTTGCTAGAGCTATTTCCACAACCTTTTTTATTTAACCAACTTTTGACGGGATCTTCGGTGAGGTTGAGTCGGAGGACACCAGAAACGAACCCACCTAAAAATGAAACTGGATGTTGGGCTAGTTCTTGAAATAGGGGCGACAATTCAGTAATAAACATTAGACTCTCCAAGTATTGGTTTTAAAAATTATTAATTCTTGATTAATCTTAACAGATGGCGGCTAAGAAGCAACTAAGTAGTGAGATAAAATTAATTACACAATGTCATTGCGTAAGCGTTGCGTGGCCTTAGCCATATGGAACGAAGTGAAATGAAGCAATTCCAAGGGTTGTGATTGCTTCCCTTCCCTCGCAATGACTGTAAATATTTTTGTCCAATTACTTAACACTACAATCTGAATTTGTACCCCATTACTGTGTCCTACCCAAAGATAAGGAATGTGAATTAAATAAGGTGCAAAAGTAGGGTGTGTTAGCGACAGCGTAACGCACCATTCCAGGTTACATCAGAATTGCAGGTTATTAAATTTGCGTTCCTAAACCCTAAATTTTAGTTATTTGAGTTTCCACCATAAAAGTACCGCAAGAGCCAAGTAAGCTAAAGCTGACTAAGGATAAATTTTGTGGAAGGATCATAAAAATATAGTAGGCTTGAGCCGGCTTTCATTATGAGACTGAAAATTCATTCCCTGGCGGTTGCTAAAGGATAAATTTCGTGGAAGCATCATAAAAACATAGTCGGCTTGAGCCGGCTTTTGTTATGAGACTGGGAATTCATTCCCTGGCGGTTGCACTATCACTTAACCCAATCTACGATTTTCTATTCTACATTTACCCAAAAATCTGCGGTTTTGATTTGTCCATTGCGATTAAATTGCATCCACATTTTATATGTTCCTGGTTTGGGAAACTTAGTATGAAATTCAACCTTTCCGTCAGCAGAATCTTTCATTGCGTGTGCATGGATATAATCAGATGCAGTGAGAGGAGACGAACTTTTAATAATTACTAAATGCCCTTTTTCCCCCAAATAAGGCTGTAAATCTTGAATTAGTTGATTTTTATTGTCTTTTAAATCGAAACTTAAAGTTACTTCTTGACCAGCTTGAATATTTTTTTCAGAAATATTCAGATTAACCTGAGTATCTGAGATAGTTTTAGTTTTGCTGAACTTTTCTAAATTTTTTGGTAAGGGAACTGTACCAGGAATTGTAATATTCATTAATGAGACATTTTCCTTATTTCCAGCAGGTTTATAATCACTGAAAAGTGTATAATTACCTGATTCTGGAAAATTGGCAGTCACTTCAAAGCGACCATTTTCTTTATATTCGGGATGAATATGAGCAAAAGATCGTAAATCATCACTAACAACAATTAAGTGCATGATTTTTTCCTGGAAAATGTCAAACTTATTAACAGGTTTACCAGACACATCTTGAATATCAATAACTAAGTTAATCGGTTGATTTGGTGATAAACTTTTCGGAGCAGTTAATTTAACCTTAGTAGTTATTTGTGAATTATCCCCATGATTCATATTTCCCATAGAATGTCCCTCATGATTGATCATCATACTAGGTGAAACCTGTGTTTCCGTAGACTTAGTATTTGATGAACAACCAGGAGTTAGTAATAAAGCTGTCACCACAAAAATACCTAAAAAAAGTCGCTTCATTTTAGGAAGGTTGTAATTTGAAATTCATCGTTTGCCGAACATTTCCGAGAGCCAGAATTAACTCCTAACTCCATTTTTGACCACATCTTTTTTGTCTGGATTAGGTAATAAAGCCAGATCAATCAAAGGTAATTTAATAATTACTGTTGTTCCTTGGTTTAACCCCAAACTCTCTAAGGTAATTTTACCACCCATGAGTTCAATTAAATTCCGAGAAATTGCTAAACCCAATCCAGTTCCTTCAAACTTGCGCGTAGTTGTACCGTCAACCATGACAAAAGGACGGAATAGTTTACCTTGTTCTCCTGGGTCAATACCAATTCCTGTATCTTTTATGAAAACTAAAACATAATGCTGATGCTGATAAATATTTGTGGTAATTTGAATACTCCCTTCATCAGTGAATTTAGTGGCATTACCAATAATATTAATTAGCACTTGTTTAAGTTTAATGGCATCAGATTTTATAGGAATAGGTTTATCACCTATATTACAAATTAATTGCAGTCCCTTATGTTGGACATTAACTGATTGTAAGTTAATTACCTCTAATAATAATTGTCGTAAATCCAGCGGTACTGTAGTTACGGAAAGTTTACCAGCTTCTATTTTAGAAATATCTAGTAAATCATTAATTATCTTTAATAAATGAATTGCTGTATCATCAGCTTTTTTGAGAAATTCTAATTCTTCTTCTCTACTGTCGCATAAATCATCACGGACTAACCGTACACAATTAATAATAATATTCAAGGGATTTCTTAACTCATGGGAAGTTGTAGCTAAAAATTGGCTTTTTACTTGGTTAGCTGATTTAGCTTCTTTCCAAGCAATTTCTAATTCTTCCGCCCAATCTTTGAGTCTTTCTACCATTTGATCTAATGCTTGTGCTAATTGGTTAAATTCCCGAATTTTAAAGTTGCGCGGAATAGGTTGTGCTGCGTGGTGACTATGAAGATTAACAGCATAGTCGCGGAGTTCTTCAACAGGACCGGCTAAATAAGGAACTAAATAAAATGATGCCAATAAACTTGCACCAATTAAACCAACTGTTAAAACAATCAGAATTAGTTTAATTTCTTCTAAACCAAATAGGGCATTTTCTACACTTGTAACTGCTAGGACAATCCATCTTTGTGATGGTCTTGTGGTGATAGGTTTAGTAGTAGCTGTAAAACCTGTAACTAGTTCCTCTCCTTCAACAAAGGATAAATTACTAGAATTATTACTTCCACCCAAAGCATTTTTAACTATGGCTTGTATTCTTTCCACATCGGCATAATTTTTAATATTAGTACCGATTCTTTCTGGCAATGGGTGGGCTAAAACTCTACCATCTTCAGCAATGACTACTAAAAGACCCGTCAATGAGCCTGGATGATTGGGATTTTGTTGATACAATGTAGTTTTAATGCTTAATCGGTAAGCTAAATTACCACGTTGATTAGCAATAGGAATTGATAAAAATAACTGGAGTTGATTTTGTTTGTCTCTTTTACCAGTTTTTCCAGATTGAGATGGTAATATGAATTGAATATCAACATCATCACTGGTGGCAGATAAGCCGGATGGTGTAATTTCTTGAATACCACAACTACTGGCTATTATTTCACCTTTTTTAATGTGGGTGAATTGGAGACAATCAATTTGGGTTGGTAGTTGTTTATGTAGCTGTTTAAGAAATTGTTCAATTTGGAAAGGCGAACCAGATTTAATTACTTTTGTCTGACTGGCTGTAATTAAATTGGAGCGCAAAGCGGCAATATCATCACTAATTTTTTCTCCTTTGTTAACCGCACTTTCTGTTAAATTTTGTCGGGCAGTATTTAACAGACTAGAACGGGCTTTATTGAGGGCAACCATTTCTCCTACTAATAAAACTGGGACAAATACCAGTAGTATTCTTGTTACTAAAATTTGTCGAAATGACGATTGACGAGATTTAGCCATTGTTTGTCTCACTTCGCATCTTTAAATGACAATTACAAAGATATGAAATTACACTAACCAAAGGAGACATTTTATTAGTTGATGATAAGTTTACTATTAGTTTAAATTTCTCATGGAAATAAGAGATAACAGGTAAGAATTAAAAAATTAAAAAAATTAACTAATTCTTACTCTGGTTTAAGGACAAACATGATATACCAAAATTCATAAAATGTAGATTAAATAGTGAGTGCTGTCGCATATTAATATTAATGGTATAAAAGTTATCAATCTTGTCTTATTGTGATAAATTGTGAGAAAATATATCTACCAAACAGAAATATCAGAGCAATGCAATGATGCAACATCGTCCTCATACCACAGTAGTTTTAGCCATGAGTGCCGATGGCAAAATAGCAGATTTTAGGCGATCGCCTGCTCGATTTGGCTCAGTGGCTGATAAAATACACCTGGGGAAACAAATTGCTGCATCTGATGCCGTTTTATTTGGTGCTGGTACTCTTCGTGCCTACGGTACAACAATGACCATCACAGATACAATACTCTTGCAACAAAGGAAAATAGCAAATCAGCACCCCCAGCCAGTTCATATAGTGATTTCCCGTTCAGGCAACTTGAATCCGGACATTAAATTTTTTCAACAACCGGTGAGACGATGGTTACTCACAACCTCTCTGGGAGCTTATTTTTGGCAAGAAAGATCAGAGTTTGAAGAAGTTTTAGTCTTTGAAACTCCTAGCCAAGAAATTGACATTTTGGCGGCTTTAGAATATTTCACAAGTTTACAAATTACCCGTTTAGCTATTTTGGGAGGAGGACAATTAGTAGCATCTTTCCTAGAATCTAATTTAATTGATGAAATCTGGTTAACTATTTGTCCACTGATTTTAGGTGGTAGTATTGCGCCTTCACCTGTTGAGGGGACAGGATTTTTATCTGATCTCGTGCCTAAGTTACAATTATTAGAAGTATCCACCGTAGAGCAGGAAGTATTTTTACACTATAGAATAATCCCGTAGGGGCGCAGGTCCTGCGCCCAGACCAGAAATGTAGTGCGCTCAAGCATGAGTCAAAAGTAAATCTAAAATTACTGGACAAATACACAATGATCAAAGAACACAAACCCCATTATTCTCTTGTTTGGACGCACACAATCGCTGATGTTCCCCAAGCAGACTGGGATGCTTTAGCGATGCCGTTAAAAACGCCTTTTTTAGAATGGGATTGGTTGCACAATTTGGAAATATCTCAAAGTGTTACAGCCAATACTGGTTGGTTGCCAAATCACTTGATTTTGTGGCGAGATAGAACTTTAATTGCCGCTGCTCCTTTATATTTAAAAGGACATAGCCAAGGGGAATTTGTTTTTGATCATCAATGGGCAGAATTAGCTTCTCGGTTGGGAATAGAGTATTATCCAAAGTTGCTCGGAATGACTCCATTTACCCCGACTGAAGGCTATCGCTTTTTAATTGCTGCGGGAGAAAATGAAGAAGAAATTACAGCTTTAATGCTCCATGAAATTGATAGTTTTTGTGTGAAACATCGGATTTCTGGTTGTCATTTTCTCTATGTTGATCCCCAATGGCGACCGATTTTAGAAAGTCAGGGTTTTACAACTTGGCTACATCATAGTTATATTTGGGAAAATGCTAATTTTCAAACTTTTGATGATTATTTAACTGGATTTAATGCTAATCAAAGACGGAATATTAAACGGGAACGTAAAGCTGTAGAAAAAGCAGGTTTAAGATTGCAAGCGTTAACGGGTGAGGAAATTCCTAACTCTATGTTTCCGTTAATGTATGACTTCTATGCTGATACCTGTGATAAATTTGGTTGGTGGGGAAGTAAGTATTTAACCAAGAACTTTTTTGAACAGTTGCACCATAATTATCGGCATCGGGTGGTATTTTTTGCGGCTTATAATCAAGAAGATCCAGGTCAACCAGTGGGGATGTCCTTTTGTTTATTTAAAGAAGACAAACTATATGGACGTTATTGGGGGAGTTTTCAAGACATAGATTGCTTACATTTTGATGCTTGTTATTATACACCAATTGAATGGGCGATCGCTCATGGTATCCAAAATTTTGACCCCGGTGCTGGTGGTAAACATAAAAAACGCCGGGGGTTCCCTGCTACACCGAATTACAGCCTGCATCGCTTTTATAACCACCGTTTAGGGCAAATTATCCTGCCTTGGGTGCGGGAAGTTAATCAACTAGAACAAAAAGAAATGGATGCCATTAATGCAGAGTTACCTTTCAAATAAGGAAATAGATCAAAATAGATCCCCGACTTCTCAAAGAAGTCGGGGATCTAGATAAGTAGGTGAACACAATAAAACCAAACTGTGTAAAGAAATGTAAAATCGCCCAAACCCTCTTCACTCTTACCTCTTGCCTCTTGCCTTTTGCCTTGCCATAACGACAATTTTCAACGCTCACCTACTTATTGTATATTGATGTAATCTGAAAATACTCTTTCTATAAATTTACTTTTGACAATGCCTAAGGATTTACTACTCGAAGATTTGACAGCAATTGATTATAAACTTTCTCACCGTCATATTGATCTTGACCCCAACGGCTATTTTATTATTTACATAGACCAAAAGGAAGGATTAATTTATGCCAAGCACTTCACTAATGTGATTAACGAACGTGGTTTAGCCGTAAATCCCGAAACAGGTGAAGTGATTCCTGTTCGCGGTAAAGTGGAAAGAAGCCACACAACTGTATTTAGCGGACGTACAGCCAAAGAACTCTGTATCAAGATTTTTGAAGAAACTCCAAATTGTCCTGTGACTTTATTAGATCATGCAGCTTATTTAGGTAGGGAATTTGTTCGCGCTGAAATGGCTTTAGTGTCAGGCAAAGAGTACATTCAAGATTAAATAGAGTACGCAATTGACACTCCCCGGTCTAAAGGACACGGGGATTCTTAAGACTAAACGAGTCGTTTTTCATCCCCTGTCTGTACCACGAAAGACGGAACTGGAGTTCCTATTTCTCAGGGGCTTTCAAACTTCCCAGTCTTTCTTGTAATAATGTAAGTTGCTAGTTAGGTAAATTGTCAGAATCAGGATGTCCAGGATTAAAGGATGAACAGGATGAAACCAGAGCTTTGATTACCAATTACCTATTACCAATTCAATTACCCATTACCAGTCTCAACTAGATAACTAGCAACTTGAGTTAATAACTCCCGGTTCGCTCATTTTTTTTGGAGTTCGAGAAATTGCCAAAAAAACAAGAAATCCAGGTGTCGTAATGGTTTTAGCGATTTCCCGAAATTTAGCTTGAACTACCACATCCGGCGCTAAAACTCTATTTTTATGCGAACTGCTTGCAGCAGCGCTTCGCTATCGCATAAAGTCTGTAGGGTAGTACATTTTTATCAAAGCCGAAAACCCTGATTAAATCGTTCAGCTTTTTTGTAACTCGATTTTAAATGGGCGAACCGGGAGTAATAAGGACAAGAAACTTACAAATCAAAAAACACCCCCAGTCCCCAGTCCCCTATTCCTCAGATTCCTGAGAGGGTGGTTTTTGAAACACCAGATAAATGTAGTATGTAGCCATTGGGATAACAGTGGCAGCAATTAATAGCCCAACCACCCAAGCAGTAGCATTACCCTTATCTGTTTCTCCAGCTTTGGTGAAAGTTCCTTCTACCTGAACTGTTTCCTTAATTTTTGGTGGACCGGGATCTGGTTGACCAGATAACACAGCAACCAGGCGATCGCTCACATCCAAAAATCCTTGGTTGTATTTATTACCTTCACGTAATGCTGTACCTAATGTTTCTTCAACCACACTCTCGGCAATAGAGTCAGTTAATAATGACTTCACATTATCCCCACTCAGTAAAGTCATTCCATTAGTAACAGTATCAACCAGTAATAATACTTGATTGGCTTGCTCTGCCGCTATTGGAAACCATTTACTAAATAATCCCTTGGCAAAACTTTCCGGTGTTTCTCCGTAGTCGAGGCTGTGAATAGTGACAATTCTGGCTTGATTGCCAGTTTTTTGAGCCAAATCCTGGAAAGCCTTGCTAATCTGACCTTCATTCAATCTGCTAATCACATCACCTTGATCTAAAATCCAAGTATCTGCCGTTAAACTGGGTATTTGGTATACACCAGTAGCAGCAGCAGGTAAAATAAACAGTGAAGTCGCCATCATCATCAATACAGGGAAAATGAGACGAATAACGTATTTTTGGTTACTAAATAATTGCTTGAGTAACTGTTGCATGGGATGAATTCTTAAACAGACTTGCAATCAAAATACTACATAATTAGGGAATAGGGAATAGGGAATAGGGGCGGGGAGTGGGGGAGT
>NZ_VILC01000138.1:0-8445 GCF_009712065.1 Aphanizomenon sp. UHCC 0183
TCTAAAGACGCTGAGTTTCCCACTTACCGGGTATTCTTATGACATCTACCATTTCCATTAACGACAGTCAGCGGTTAGGACTTGAACCTCTAAATATTCCCCACCGTCTCCTATTGGGTCCAGGTCCTTCTAACGTCCATCCGGCCATATTACAGGCGATGAATACCACACCTGTAGGGCATTTAGATCCGGCTTTTTTAAACCTCATGGATGAGATTCAATCTCTGTTGCGTTACGCATGGCAAACAGAAAACCCCCATACTATTGCTGTCAGTGGCACGGGTACAGCCGCTATGGAAGCCACGTTAGCTAATTCTGTAGAACCGGGTGATGTCGTATTAATTGGGGTAGCTGGTTATTTCGGTAATCGCTTGGTAGATATGGCGGGTAGATATGGGGCAGATGTGCGAACTATTACTAAACCCTGGGGACAAGTTTTCAATTTAGAGGAAATCAGTGCCGCAGTTGCTACCCATAAACCGGCAATTTTGGCTTTAGTTCATGCCGAAACTTCCACCGGCGCACGTCAACCTTTAGATGGTGTGGGTGAGTTGTGTCGTCAACATGGCACATTGTTGTTAGTAGATACTGTTACCAGTTTAGGTGGTGTTCCCATATTTTTGGATGAATGGGGCGTTGATTTGGCTTATAGCTGTAGTCAAAAAGGGCTGGGTTGTTCTCCAGGTGCGTCACCGTTTACCATGAGTGGGCGGGCAATGGAGAAGCTACAGAAGCGTCAATCTAAGGTGGCAAACTGGTATTTAGATATGACATTGTTGGGGAAATATTGGGGGAGCGATCGCACATATCACCACACTGCACCAATTAACCTATACTATGGATTACGGGAAGCTCTACGTTTAGTAGCAGAAGAAGGTTTAGCCAGTTGTTGGCAACGTCACCAAAAAAATGTCGAATATCTGTGGGAAGGATTGGAAGACATGGGTTTAAAAATGCACGTTGAAAAAGAATACAGATTACCAACTTTAACCACTGTTTGTATTCCCGAAGGAGTAAATGGTAAATCAGTTGCTAGGCAGTTATTAATTGAGCATAATATTGAGATTGGCGGCGGTTTAGGTGAACTTGCCGGTAAAGTTTGGCGTGTAGGTTTAATGGGTTTTAATAGCCGTCCTGAAAGTGTAGATAAGTTGATAGCTGCACTAGGAACAATGATCTCTAATAATTAGTTTTCCATAGGGGCAATGCCCCCGTGCTTGCCCCATTCGATTTACAGCAAATTGTCATCAAACCCGGAACAAGAACCCCACCCCCAACCCCCTCCAGTATCAAAAGCTTATCCTTTTCTTCCCCCCGCTGCGGGGGGATTTAGGGGGGTGCGATGAGGGGGCTAAGATGTACCTTATATGATTGGAAATCGCTGTAGGTAACCACAGGGGGTTTGCCCAAACCTTTTCAGCAAACCCTCATTACTGACGCGCTTCTTAAACCTTGCACAGTAGAAATTACCTGTTGGGCAACTTGATCAATTTCCTCAACTGTATTAAATCTCCCAATCCCAAATCGCATCGAAGCATAAGCTAATTTATCTGAATGTCCCAAGGCTTTCAACACATAGGAAGGGGCAATATTATTAGAAGAACAAGCAGAACCAGAAGACACAGCCACGACTGATTGTAACCCTAAAGAAAGTGCCGCACCATCTACACCTTCCACACTAATATTTAAATTTCCTGCTAATCGTTTTTGAGGATCTCCATTTATATAAATTCCCTCTACAATAGATAACTGTTGCCACAATCTTTCTCTTAATACTGTTAACCGTTGATTTTCTGTTTCTTGTTCGGTTATGGCAATTTCTACAGCTTTACCAAAACCGACAATTTGCGGTGTATATAATGTCCCAGAACGCATTCCTCTTTCATGTCCTCCCCCATGTTGTTGGGAAGCAAGTTTCACTCTGGGATTACGTCTGCGAACATATAAAGCCCCAATTCCCTTCGGTCCATAGACTTTATGGGCTGTAAGAGACATTAAATCAATATTCATCGCTTCCACATCTAAAGGGATTTTACCAATAGCTTGGGCTGCGTCTGTGTGAAAAATAATTTGCCGTTGATGGCACATTGCCCCAATTTCGGCTATTGGTTGTAAAACCCCAATTTCATTATTTGCAGCCATCACAGATACTAAAATTGTATCATCACGCAAGGCTTTTTCTAACTGATTTAAGTCAATTAATCCATCTTTTCTTACTGGCAAAATTGTAATATCAAAACCAAGACTTTTTAAATATTCGCAAGGATCTAAAACTGCTTTATGTTCCGTATTAATAGTTACAATGTGTTGACCTTTTGGGAAATAAGCTTCAGCAATACCTTTAATAGCTAGATTATTTGCTTCCGTTGCACCGCTGGTAAAAACAATTTCTTCGGGTGTCGCATTAATTGCGTCTGCTAAAATTTCCCGTGTTTGTTTAACAGCAGCTTCAGATTCCCAACCATAAACATGACTAATACTAGCCGCATTACCAAACTTTTCTGTAAAATAGGGAATCATAGCAGCCATTACCCTTTCATCAACGGGGGTAGTAGCATGACAATCGAGGTAGATAGGACGACTGGACATAATTAATTGACGATTAAGTAGGTTGGCGTTGAAAATTGTCGTTATGGCAAGGCAAAAGGCAAGAGGCAAGAGGCAAGAGTGAAGAGGGTTTGGGCGATTTTACGTTTCTTTACACAGTTTGGTTTTATTGTGTTCACCTACTTAATTCAAAATTTGACCTAGTTTTTTTAAGATTCGGAAAACTTGATAAAGTTCGTTTTCTCGCTTCAAAAGTGTAAATTGATCAGACAAAGCATATTGAGGTTGATTGATTTGAGAAAGTTTAATAAAAATAAAATCACTGCCATTCATTACTAATCCAAACACGGGTTTTGTAGGTTGAGGATTAGCCAGCATATAAGTAAGTGCTTGAGGTATGGCTTCTAACAGGGAAAAAGCAGGTTTTTTAGATTCAATGACCAATAACCATAATTGTTGCTGGATAACTAAGACATCAATTCTGCCTCTGATAACTTCTTCTTGATCTTCGACGGCAATTTCTATTGATGATTCACTTCTAATCAAGAAAGGTTCATCATAAAATCCAGCTAAACTGAGTAAGGGAGATAAAACTACTAACTTTACTGTTTCTTCCGATAAAGGAGGATGTTTAACCAATCGGAGAAAATGCAATTTTACTCTGTCTAAATATTGCTTTTCTAAATCAGCGATTTCTGGCAAATTTTCTAACCATTCAGTGAAGAATCCTTCATTGTCGGTTTGTTCTAGATCAAATCTTGCCTCTAAATAGGCAATGCCTATATTTTGCGCTTGGATGAATTGAACCATAATACAAATAATGGAATTGATATTCCTATTGTATAAGGTGGGAATATCTCGTTCCTAGTCTCTGACTAGGAATGCAATTGATGAGGCTCTGCCTCTAATATTATTGAAGGCAGAGCCTTCTAGAATTCATTCCCAGTCAGAGACTGGGAACGAGATGAATACTGCCGTTAGGACTTGAACCTAACCGTTGTTTCTTATGAGCCGGGATTTCTCCGTACTAGGATGCTTCAACACATAGATGTTTTTTTGTTCTTACTCACAATTTAATTGTAACATACCACAGGGATTAAAATCCCTCGTGTCCCTTATATCTCAGGTCTAAGAGGGTGTTTGAAAAGTTATGGTTGATGTATCAAATATTTTTTACCCCACCCTAACCCTCCCCTTGTAAAGGGGAGGGAACTGGATTTTTATTGTTTCCCCCCTTTACAAGGGGGGGACTAAGGGGGGTAGCAATGTGATGAAAATTACGGAATACCACTTTTCAAACATCCTCTAAAGACATAAAGACACTGAGCTTTACGCTTACCGGATGCTCTTATAAAAGTTTAATTAGCAGCTAATTCCTGGATTTTCTTGAGTACAGATTCAGCATGACCTTTTGTTTTGACATTAGGCCAAATGTAGGCAATAATTTTATCAGGTGAAATCAAGAAAGTTGAACGGGCAACCCCCATATATTCTTTACCCATAAACTTCTTTAAACGCCATGCACCATAGGCTTCTATTAATTGATGTTCAGAATCAGTTAATAGGGTAATTGATAAATTATGTTTATCTATAAATTTACAATGGGAGGTTGCAGAATCTGGACTAACACCGATGATTTTTGCGCCTGCTGTGGTAAATTCTGAGGATAATTCTGTAAAATCTTGAGCTTCTGTAGTGCAACCAGGTGTATTATCTTTAGGATAAAAATAGAGGACTAGCCACTGATTAAGATCAGCGAGATTGACTAGGTGATTGTTTTGGTCAGGGGTAGAAAAATCCGGTGCAGGTTGGCCAATTTGGGGAATGTTGCTCATAATTAGAGGGCGATAAATTAGGGATAAGTAGAAATTATATCAAAATCATACACTTACATTTGATTCAATTTCCCGTCGGCGAGGGACATCATAAACCATAAAATCATGAGCCATGATTGTTTTCGGAAAAATTGCTTTTGCTTCTTTAAGTAAGTCTTTTAATTCAATAGTATTCCCTGGAGCATAACGAGGGCTAAAATGTGTCATAATCAGTTTACGAACTCCTGCAATGTGTGCCGTTTGGGCTGCCATTGTAGTTGTAGAATGTAGCCTTTGAAAAGCCATTTCTGAATCTTGATGAGCAAACGTGGCTTCATGAATTAACACATCTACATCATCTGCTAATTGCACTGCACCATTACAATAAACAGTATCTGTACAATAGGCAATTTTTCGCCCGATTTCTGTTGGACCACATAATTCACTACCATTGATTACTCTTCCGTCTGCCAGGGTGACTGTTTCACCGCGCTTGAGTTGTCCATAAATTGGACCTGAAGGAATTTCTAAGGCTTTGGCTTTTTCTATATCAAAACGTCCGGTTCTATCTTTTTCCGTGACTCTGTAGCCAAAAGCAGGAATACGGTGATGTAAAAGACCACAGCTAACTGTAAATTCATCATTTTCATAAATTACCCCCGGCTGAACAGTATGCACTTTAATGGGGTAAGAAAAATGGGTGTGGGAGTAACGAGAAGCGGCTTGTAAGTATTCGTTTAATCCCGATGGACCATAAATATCAATTTTGTCTACATTACCTGCTAAACCGCAACTAGCCAGCAATCCCATTAAGCCGAAAATATGATCACCGTGCATATGGGTGACAAAAATTCGGGATAGTTGGCTAACTTTTAAATCACTCCGCAAAATTTGATGTTGAGTTCCTTCCCCACAGTCAAATAACCACAGTTCTGCCCGTTGTGGCAATCTCAGCGCTACGCTGGAAACGTTGCGTGATCTTGTTGGTACACCTGAACTCGTCCCTAAGAATGTAATCTGCACGGTGTTTTTTAGCTTTCCTTTTGCTCAATATGATCCTCGATTCTCTATTTTGACACAGTAAGTAGGGTTTGCTGAATAAGTTGTCTGTGAGGAACAGGAGTATGGCTAACACCACGCTGCGCTATCAGGAGGTAGGGGCGCAGGGCCTGCGCCCATTCAGGAGTACAGGAACAGGCAAGAGGGGAGAAGTTTTGGACGATTTTACTTTTCTTCACATAAGTAATTGGACAAAAATATTTACAGTCATTGCGAGCGAAGGGAAGCAATCACAACCCTTGGAATTGCTTCATTTCACTTCGTTCCATATGGCTAACGCTACGCTAACGCAATGACATTGTGTAATTAATTCTGTCTCACTACTTACCTTTAATTTTTTCTGTTAACCTACTTATTGGCACAGTCAGTTATTGAAGAAAAAGCAAAACATCAAGATTTTCTAATTTTCCTAGTTTTTATTGCCACCATAAAGAATTTTGTAAATGCCAAGATAACTCGCAAAGAGTACCTTGAGGATAAAGGGGAACTCGCCTAAATTTACCTTTAATTTGTTGTGCTAAATTTTTAAATTGTTTTGTTCCCCAACCTTCTTTTAATGGGTAAATCCCTAAACCATCATCTATAATGCTCAGAGTGTAAATCCCTTTATCTTCAACCCAGGAATAAGTAACTTGTAAACAAGTGATGCCGGTGGCGTGTTTACCAACATTACATAAGGCTTCTTCTAAAAATCGGCAAAGTCCTCGCTTATTTTCAATACTCAAACTGCTTTCATCTATAGGCTCAAAACTATGGATTTTTAGTTTGAGGGTTTTAAAACAGGGAAAATCCCGTTCTAAGGTGTAGGTATAAACTTGGTAAAGAATTTCATGTAAAGGGTTTCGCAAATCTATAACTACATTACTTCCTAAATAAAGGCTAGTATCTTGATTAAGAGTTTCTTGTTGCCAAAATTCATATATTCCTCGTAACTCTTGGTTCAATTCTTCAAGTTCTTTTTCTATAATAGGCAGCAATTTATTCATTGGTAAATCCTGCCCTTTAACTAATCTTAAAATTTTAGCTAGACTTTGCAGGGGTCCATTATGAATTGTTTCAAATGTAGTTTCAATCATGGTTTGACGAGCTTTGATTCCAGATTTAATTGTTTGATTATATTGATATAAAGACACGATACTGATGCCATTTACAACCATGACAAAAATTGCTGGAAACATGGAAAATGACCACCCCCAAGTTAATAAAAAATGACTAATCAATACTAGACTAAAAATAGTAATGATAACCTCTGATAACTTGCCTACAGAAACAAAATAAATTTCTTCCTGTAGTTTCTTCCAAAATTGAGTTTGCATAAGCTTTTATTCCAGTCTTAACACCTTAATGATGGAAAAAATATTATTGATTAGAGGATGTTTGAAAAGTATCAGAATTAATCGAGATCCCCCCCAACCCCCCTTACAAAGGGGGGCTAAATTCCTCAAAGTCCCCCTTTTCAAGGGGGATTTAGGGGGATCTGCGGGTGTCAGATCCCACACGAAAAAGTTTTCAAACAACCTCTTATACTAACTTTATTTGTTAGTTGATTAATCAATTAATCCTTCGGCTCTAGCTCTCATTTCCGTTTGAATACGGATATTTTTACCTTCTTCTGGGTAAATATTTAAAGCATCTTGTAACTTACTCCAATAATGACGTACCATGCGTTCAGATATGCACATATTTTTAGCAATTACTTTATCTTGTAATCCTTCTTCAAAGGCTAGATTCAGCACCTTCAACCATTCTGGTTTTACCTCTAAACCTGAATGAATTCCTTTGATATCTTTTGTATGAGTTAATCCCTGTAATGCCCAATCAACTCTAGTTAACATTTCCTGGGTAGAAAGACTTTTATCAGCGACAGTAAAGCCTCCTTTATGATTATCAATATAAGGACGAATGCGGATTAATGTTTTCACATGGGCGCTTTGAATAACAAGATTAAGATGGGAATAATTTTTCATCAAAACCTTAAGCAGTTGAATCCCTGTATCAACTTTCGCTGTAGTTTCTGGCTTCTCTGGTATGGAAAGATCCATAACTACTAGGTCAGGTTGGTAATTAATAACTTGCTCAAAAGCATAACTAGCATTTGTAGCCAGATTAAATTCAGCACTAGGATAGTTTTTTCGTAAAATTTCTACTGTCCCATTTAAAACTGACTCGTGGTCATCAATGACTATGAATTTTAAACATGATTTTTCTGATGGAATTTGTTGCATATCTAATAATTATCCCAATAGTTATACACCTAATAATTTTTGGTTGCTATAGGAATCAAAAATGATAGTTGAAAAATTTTAAGTAGTGTAGGCAATGCCTAGCCTACATATATTTCAAAAATCAAATATTAGTCCTATGTATACTACTATTAATTACTTTTTTTCTAGGTTCTCTTAGTTATAACTTATTAAAGGTGGGGGGTGTTACCCCTCACCCAATGAAAAATATTAGAAAATACTGAGATTATGAAGTTGATGTATAACAATAATAAATATATTTATTTAAAAAAACTTAGGATTAATAAGAGTTGTGGCAGATATAGTAACAGGTACTATAGGAGATATTAAGTAATAGAAAATACTGACTAATAAAACTGCCAAATTGACATAAGGTTTTTGTTAAGTAGGAGCATTTACCTGATATTAAGAATTTAAAGCTATTGTAAAGATGCTCTGATTTTGGTAAATGGGAATAAAAAATCAGAGTAGATATATCAGGATCAGAAATTTTTAGAATAGCCTGATACTTTGTATTTGTTGGAGAATAATATGAATATAAATAGAGAAGTTCTATATGTTTTCCGCAAAGATTGTAGAGACATTCTATGCAATGTCTCTATTTTTTCATGAGATATTTATTCAAATTACAGGACTATTCAATAAATAATACGGCAGAATTAATTACATACATGATTTTCCTGTTCTTTGTTTCTACTAAGAGGATGTTTTAAAAGTGGTATCTCGTAATTTTCATCACATTTTTACCCCCCTTAATCCCCCCTTAATCCCCCCGATGCTTT
>NZ_VILC01000139.1:0-4703 GCF_009712065.1 Aphanizomenon sp. UHCC 0183
AATTATTGCGTAGTACCTTTCGTCCACCTTCTTATACAGAAGATAATGTATTTACAGGTAGCGACTTAAATTTATACTATGACATTAAGCATACACAATGGTATAAACGCCCTGATTGGTTTGCAGTATTAGGGGTATCCCGTTTTTATGAACAAACAGAACTAAGATTAAGCTATGTTACCTGGTGTGAAGGAACATATCCCTTTGTAGTAGTAGAGTTAATATCTCCAGGAACAGAAAACGAAGACTTAGGGAGAAATAGAAATTTACGGGAAGTTAATCAACCACCTAATAAATGGACAGTGTATGAGCAAATTCTGAGAATCCCCTATTATTTTGTCTATAACCGTTATACTGACGAGTTTCACTGTTTTGGTTTAGTAACGAACCGTTATCAACCGTTCTCTATTAATGGATTAGGGGTGTGGTTAGAAGAAGCTGAATTGGGTTTAGGGTTATGGGAGGGAGAATATCAAGGACTAACTAGACAGTGGTTACGTTGGTATGATAAAGATAATAACTGGTTGCCTACACGAGAAGAACGAGAAAAACAACGTGCTGAACAAGAAAAGCAACGGGCTGAACAGGAAAAGCAACGGGCTGAACAGGAAAAGCAACGGGCTGAACAGGAAAAGCAACGTGCAGATTCTGCTGAATTAGAAGTAGCTAAATTACGACAATTGTTATTGGAACAAGGTATCAGCTTACCTAATGATCAATAGACATCTCCAGAAAAGAATGTAGAGACGTTCCATGGAACGTCTCTACAAGGGTTGTAAGTCACGCATATTTAATTTTCACCAGATGTCTAATAGAGTTAAAAAATTGTCCATTACAAAGGTAATCATTACTAATTCTATGTCTAAATCACCTCTCTACGAAACAGATTTCATGGATTGGTTAACTCAACAAAAATTAGCCTTAGCTAGTCGAGATATCACAGCTTTGGATTGGGAGAATTTGGCAGAAGAGTTAGATAGTATGGGCATTAGTGAAAAAAATGAGTTAAAAAATCGGTTAATAATTTTATTAACTCATTTACTAAAATGGCAATATCAATCTTCTAAACGTTCTATTAGTTGGTTTACTACCATTGCTAACCAAAGAGATGATTTACAAGATTTACTAAATGAAAAACCAAGTTTAAAACAATACATTCCTGATATTTTACCCAAAGCTTATCGAAATGCCAGAAGAGAAGCATCGGCAGAAACAGGTTTAGCATTAAGTACGTTTTCAGGGATTTGTCCTTATGATATACAAGAAATATTAAATCCTGAATTCTTGTGTAATACCACAGATGATTTTGAGAGAGCGATAGTAGGGTGCTAGAATTTAAGAAAACAATCATAATTAAATTATAAGCAAAAAATAATTATGCCTAAAATAAAAATATTACAAGAAGATCAATCTTATACCTTTAGCTCTTACTTTGATTTACCTTATGAAACCGATGATATTTTACGAGAATTTGATTATTCATTTATTAAAATAGAATTATCTTTACCTCAAACAGATCAATCTGTATTAGATGAACTTTTGCTCATCAAAGAGAAGATGAGAAAAATTTTACCTTTGATTAGTTTAAGTAGTGAAACTGCTAGACGAGAAACTTTAGTAGCTCCCATTTTATTAGAAATTATTGCTATCTGTAATTGTCAGCTAAAAATTGAATATCCGTTAAGAGTGAGCGATCGCTTAAAAGGAACTTTAGATTATTTATTGCAGTCTACACATGATTTATTAGTGATTGAAGCAAAAAAAGATGATTTAACAAAAGGGTTTACTCAACTCGCAGTTGAATTAATTGCCTTATCTGAAATCACAGATCAAGATATATTTTATGGTGCTGTTACTACTGGGAATTTATGGCAATTTGGTAAATTAGATAAAATTGAAAAAACTATCTATCAAGATATAAACCTTTTTAAAATTCCTAATGATTTGCTTGATTTAGGTAAAGTCTTATTAGGTATTTTAGCGTAATAATCCTAATTCAAATATACTCAAAACGGTTGGGACATGGAACGAAAGTAAAATCACGAATGTCCTCACAGACAACTTTTATGGCTTACGCCACGCTACGCTATCAGCAAACACTAATTAATATGAAAACCGATAAATGGTTTTACGAATTATTTTTGTCCCAGCCAGGGATGCTGGCAGAATTGATGCCAGGAATTGAAGAAAACTGGGAATTCGTTTATAATGCTCCTGTTGTTAAGGAGAAAGAGTTTCGACTGGATGGAGTCTTTACGCCAGTATCAAATAACCCGATGATACCGATGGTGTTTGCTGAGGCACAAATGCAGTCCGATGCAGGATTCTATGGACGGTATTTTTCCCAATTGTTTGTCTATATTAATCAATATACAGTTAAACAAGACTGGCGGGGACTATTAATTTTACGCGATCGCAGTCAAGGGTTAGGCTGGGAAGTTCCCTACGCAGAGTTATTGGAAAGACGGGTTAGGAATGTGAATTAAATAAGGTGCAAAAGTAGGGTGTGTTAGCGACAGCGTAACGCACCATTCCAGGTTACATCAGAATTGCAGGTTATTAAATTTGCGTTCCTTACTCAGTTATATTTGAGTGATCTGCGGGAGCAGCAAGAACTAACCCCGAATTTGATGCTTTTGCAGTTGGTGGTGACAGAAAAAGACAAAAGTGCCGTAATTGGTAGAAAGCTATTGCAGGAAGCCGACACAACAGGCGAGTTTCAAAGGCGATTGAGTTTAATCGAGACTATACTGGCTAATAAGTTCCCTGAGTTAACGAAGGAGATCATCATGAATATGCTAGACCTAGAAATTGTGGATATTACCAAATCCCGTTTTTACCAAGAGATTATTGTCGAAGGTCTTCAGGAAGGTGAGGCTAATTTAGTTATTCGTCAACTAAGGCGACGACTGGGGGAATTACCAGAGAGTCAATGTTCACAAATCAAGAGTTTTCCTGTATCACAGTTGGAAGACTTAGGAGAAGCGTTGTTGGATTTTCAGGGTATTGACGATTTGGATGACTGGCTACAAAAATATACTAAATTAAGTTAATTTATAAGTATCTGCCTTAACGATACAGAGATCCCCGACTTCTCGAAGAAGTCGGGGATCTGAAACCCTCACGGTCTGCAAATCAAATATGGTTGCTATATACATGGAACAACTCAATTGAATTCACAATCATTACGCTAGAGGGTGGTTGAAAAATTCTGATTAAGACAATTACAACATTAACCAACAAACAAATGAGCAATTACATCCTGTACATCTAGAGTTTTTTTGTCAGAATCAGGATAACCAGGATTAAAGGATTTACAGGATGTTATTTAATAATTGTTGGTGGAAATTTGGGGATTATTTTGTTTATTCTGATTAAGACAATTACAACATTAACCACAAACAAACAAATGAGCAATTACATCCTGTACATCCTCAAATCCTGGATATCCTGATTCTGACAAAAATTATCCGCGTTCATCTGCGTTTATCTGCGTTCACCTCTTAGATGATTTGGGCAGAAGTGTTAAATCAGGAAATATAATCAAAGGGATTATTTAATATGGCTAAACGTGAAGATTATCAACTAAGGGGTAAAGCAAAAGCTGATATACCAATATGGCAGCGATCGCCGAATTAGATGAAACAATAACCACCGCTAAACAAGCAGGTTGTCAAAACCTAATTTGCAGTTAATGAGGCTCTGCCTCTAATATCATTGAAGGCAGAGCCTTCTAGAATTCATTCCCAGTCAGAGACTGGGAATGAGACGAGTTGAGTTCTTTGCGGGATAGAGGTTTTACGTTAAGTTGACACCAATGAAGCTCTTGCTTTACCCCTACGTTTAGAATCAAACAATCAAGCCGTTTTGAGTATAATAATTATGTTGTAGTTTTTGTAGTCCAAACGGAATTTATGGGAATTAAAACTTATCAAAACTATCATGTTATTAATCTGTGGGAATTAGATGTTAATTTAGTTTTTGAGCATAACTTATCAAGTTTATTGCCTTTTGTGCCAATATTAAAAGGAGGAGGAAATGAGAGTATTGTCAGGCAAGCAGTAATTGAATTACGAGCCAATGAAACTTTAACGGATTTAGAGCCATTATTATCATTTTTTGCGGGTTTTGTCCTGGATATACCCTTAGTTCAACAAATAATGAGGTGGGATATGACCATATTGAGAGAGTCTCCTTGGTATCAACAAATCTTAAAAGAAGGTTTGGAGACAGGAGAAAAACAAGGTTTGCAGCAAGGTTTACAGCAAGGTTTGCAGCAAGGTTTGCAGCAAGAAAGTCGTAAATTGGTATGGAAATTAATTGACCGTCGTTTTGGGACTTTATCATCTGATTTTAGCCTCAAAATTAATCGCTTATCAATTACTCAACTAGAAGAACTAGCAACAGAGTTACTCGATCTCACTGAGATAAATCAACTAGAAAATTGGTTGCAACAAAATTCAGAGTCTGGAAACATTCCTCTAAGCTAGTACACTAGGGCGTAAATAGCATGACCATTAAAAGCTCCAAAAATTTGATTAGACATCTCCAAAAAAGATTGTAGAGGCGTTCCATGGAACGTCTCTACAGGGTTTTCAGGTCAAGCATCTTTAATTTTTGGAGATGTCTATTGATTACAAGGCTTGAAAATGGTTTATTCACTTACGCCGTGCTGTACTAGTAATGTAAGTTGCTAGTTAGGT
>NZ_VILC01000139.1:5001-12192 GCF_009712065.1 Aphanizomenon sp. UHCC 0183
GGATAGTATTGAACAGTGAGTTGGGCTTTGATGGTCTTTTTGATCTCAGTCCCTCCATGCAACCTTTTGAGGATCTCTTGTGAGATATTGATCAAGAGGCAAAAGTACAGAAAAGATCTAACCAAAATCTGGAACTTTTTCTACAAGGCATCTAATATTGTCAGTAATTAGGCGATGAAAGAAATAAATATAATAGTAACTGAATATATAATCTGATCATGCCCAGATCCCCGATTTTCCTATAGCTAAATATGAACGAAAAATACAATAGTGCCAAAGAATGGCGTAAAGCAAATTACCGAAAACTAAAACAATATCGTGGAGAATGGATTATTTACACTAAGGATGGTGTAATAGCTCATCACCAAGATTATAGAATCATGACACAGCAAATTGA
Organism: Aphanizomenon sp. UHCC 0183; assembly: GCF_009712065.1. Classification (NCBI taxonomy): domain Bacteria; kingdom Bacillati; phylum Cyanobacteriota; class Cyanophyceae; order Nostocales; family Aphanizomenonaceae; genus Aphanizomenon; species Aphanizomenon sp. UHCC 0183. Next base: position 5,399 of record NZ_VILC01000139.1, read on the forward strand.
CCTTCAGAACTTAAAATCTTCTGACTACATCACTGAGCGTATCTACGAGAACGAATTTGTTGAGCCAGTGAAGTTTTTCCCAGTGCGTTTTAGAACAGTCAAAAAACATGATTGGCAGCCAAAATACGAAGTCTGTCTAACTTTTCAAAATTCTAAAATCCTGGAAATGCTTGTAGATTCTGGTTCGGATATTAGCCTAATTACATTTTATTTAGGCACAGACTTAGGATATGCCCTCTCTCAAGGAGAAGTTCTGAGTAATGGAGAAGGAGTAGGGGGGAGTGTACAATATGTACTCCGACAAGTTGAAATGCAGATTGATAATTATACCTTTTCTGCTCCTGTTGCCTGGTTACAAAATGAGGATTGCCAAGAAGTTTTATTGGGTAGGGAAGTTGTGTTTGATTTATTTGATATTGAATTTAAACAAGCTGAGGAGAAAATCCTATTCAAATATAGGGGATAACTACTGTTAACTTATAAAATAATGGGTAATTTGGCTACTTCTATAATTAAAGGCTAAATTTAGCCTAATCTTGAGATATATAAGCCGTCAAATCAATAATTTTCAAATTGATAAATTAATACTTATGTCAGATACAGTTATTCGCGTTGAAAATCTCGGTAAAAAATATATTATTGGACATCAGCAGCAGGAACGTTATACTGCTCTGCGAGATGTTATTACTAATAAGGTTAAGTCTCTTGGTAGTTTAATTAATCCTAAATCCAAGCTTGAAAATCCTGCTTTTGAGGAGTTTTGGGCTTTAAAGGATGTATCTTTTGATATTAAACAAGGTGATAGAGTTGGGATTATTGGGCGCAATGGTGCAGGAAAATCAACGCTGTTGAAAATTTTAAGTCGGATTACAGAACCGACTACAGGAAGCATTAAAATCAAGGGTAGGGTTGCCAGTTTATTGGAAGTGGGAACTGGGTTTCATCCAGAGTTGACTGGGAGAGAGAATATATTTCTCAATGGTGCTATTCTGGGTATGGGTAAGGAGGAGATTAAGCGGAAGTTTGATGAGATTGTGGCGTTTGCGGAAGTGGAGAAGTTTCTGGATACGCCTGTGAAGCGATATTCTTCGGGGATGTATGTGCGGTTAGCGTTTGCGGTGGCGGCGCATTTAGAACCGGAGATTTTGATTGTGGATGAGGTTTTGGCTGTGGGGGATGCAGCATTTCAGAAGAAATGTTTGGGAAAGATGGAGGATGTGGGAAAGGAGGGAAGGACGGTTTTGTTTGTAAGTCATAATATGTCAACCATACAGTCTTTATGTGATCAGTGTATTTTATTGGCTTCTGGACAAATTCTTAGTCAAGATAAATCTTATAAAGTTATCCAGTTTTATTTACAAGAATCAGCGCAAGATTCTAATTATCAAATAGAAATTACAAAACCTCTCAATAAACCGAAGATAAAATGTGCAAATATTCAACTAAATGAAAATCCTGATGTCATGAATGCCTGTATAACGCTAGAAATATTAAGCCCTATTGTTATAGTTTCTAGTCTAGATGTTAGACTTTATGATGTATTTGAGAATCCTATCGGTTTTGGCTCATTAGGAACTATAGAACCAGAGATGATTAACTTGAATGTAGGTATTAATATCATCAGTTTCAGTTTTTCATTGGCTACTTTAGCTGTTGGCTCTTACTCTTTAAGTATAGATTTAACAAGTCCAAGGTATGAACATTATGATAGAGTAGATAAGTGTTTAAAATTTGAGGTTAATCGCCCACCTTTTAATGGCAGAAATACTGCTTTAAAACAAAATTGGGGATATGGATCAATAGAAATTCCTTTGGAAAGAAAATTTTCCGCCAATTTCGCCAATAAGTAAACCTCCATGTTAACATCGTAATCATTTTTATATGGCTTGGTCAATTAAATATTTTTTACGCAAACAAATTTGTGAGTTTCTAGACATCCCTTACAGCATCTACGACTTTCCTCCACCTTTCGTGAAATATCTTAACAAAAAACATCCAGTTAATGTTATAGATGTTGGAGCTCATGATGGTCACTTTACCCAAAGAATTAATGTCTATTGTGGTGTTAAACAAGGAATTCTTATAGAACCACTACCTAGCAAATATAAAAAACTGGTCGATACTTTCAGTGAACCGAAATATAGTGTGTATGAATGTGTTGTATCGGATACCAGGGATGAATGTACTTTCAATGTAAATGAATTAGGCGTGACTTCGTCTTTGCTAGATTTTCACGATTCAGCACCAATTTTAGATACCATTTCTTTTAAGACAGAGGCGCAAATCAGGCGCAAATCACGACTGTTGGATGATATTTTTCATGAGAGTGGAATTAGCAACGTTGATATTCTTAAGATAGATGTTCAAGGGGCAGAACATCTTGTACTGAATGGTGCAGAAAAGACGTTAGAAGCAACACAAATGATTTGGATAGAGGTCTCCTTCAAGCAAATTTACCAAGATTCTTATCTTTTTTCAGAGATTTATAGTTTATTGAGTAAGCATAATTTTATGTTAGTAGAGATATCACCAGGATACAGATCTGGTAAGGGTGAGTTACTTCAAGGTGATGCTCTTTTTAAGAAGAGTGTTTCTAACTAATTTTTTCCACAAAAAACAATCTAATTTTTTCCACAAAAAACAATGAAAAAAACATTAAAAAGATGGTTTTATTCTTACTTCCCTGGGTTTTCTGGAAGATTTCCTTATTTTGGTGTAAAAGTTTTTTTTCCTAAGAATGCTGGTATATTTAATGTGGCCTGTAGACAAGGAATATATGAAAAAGATAATGTCTTTTTAATGAGGCATCTGTTGAAGCCCAACAGCTTTTTTTTTGACATTGGTGCTAATATTGGGCTAACTTCCATCCCTATGCTTCAATTCTGTGAAACCTGTAAAGTTGTTTCTTTTGAGCCTTCTCCAAATGTTTTACCTTTTTTGCAACGTACAGCAGAAAATTCAGTTTATAAAGATCGATGGGTAGTTATAGGTAAAGCCACAGGCAAAAAGATTGGTACGTCAAATTTCTTTACATCTAATTCAGGTAATGAAGCACTGGGAGGATTTCGGGATACGAAACGAGCAGATACTCAAGTAGAAATTCAAGTTCCTGTTACTACATTAGACGAAGAGTGGAACAACTTGCAAAATCCACAAACATCGGTGATAAAAATTGATGTTGAAGGAGCCGAACTTTTGGTTCTTCAGGGTGGAGTAAATCTTATTCAGCAAGAAAATCCAGCTATTTTATTAGAATGGCATACGGTGAATTTGAAAGCTTATGATTGCCCTCCCGAAAGTTTATTATCATTTTGTAAAGACATTAATTACAAAATTTATGCTTTACCGGATTTAATTAGTGTACAAAACCGTAATGAATTATTACTTCATATGAGAAAAACGGAAAACTTTTTGTTGCTTCCTATTACTTGATTTTAGAAGCAGCAATTCTCATTTTGAAACCAGTTTAAGCTATTTCAGAGAACACTAGTACAGGTTGGCGTAAATAAGATGACTATTAAAAGCTCCGAAAATTTGATTGCTTACAAGGCTTGAAAATGGTTCATTCACTTACGCCGCACGGTACTAGAATCTTTAAGAATTGTAACCCGCTTGTCGTACGAAGGTTTTTAGTATAGCTCACAAACACATTGTGAAACTCCTAATAAAACTCCAGGAAATGAAACAATCAAATTACAATAATGAGAAAAATTAATTTTCATATTATGACATCGCACTCACTACACTTAAGCAATAATCACAAAATAATAGATGATAAAGAAAATAATCAAATCTATAACTTCACATTTTCAAGATTAGGCGAAAAAATACCAGTGTCAGACTCTTACCTAATTGCTGATGAGCTTTGTCAATCTAATTTACCTTTTTTAATACCTAGAAGTAAACGAGTAGCACTGCTATATGAAACCTCAGTATATACTAAAAATATATCTCCTTCTATCTTAAAAAAGAGATTTGATATCGTACTCACTCATAAGGAATCCTTTTTACAGATGGGACATCCATTTTACAAAACATATTTCAGTACCAACTTATTATCTGTACCTTTACAGGAACTTTCACAATTTAAAAAATCCAAGTTGACTTCTTTTATTGGCAATATTGAGCATAATCAAAGTGTTCATGGGTACTCTTTCAGAAGTAGTGTTGCGAAACTATTAATAAATAATGAGAAAGTTGATTGTTACGGTAAAGGAATTAAGTGGATAAACTCGAAGTTAGAAGCATTAAAAGATTATTGTTTTTCTGTAGCTATGGAAAACTGCAAAGAGAATTACTACTTTACCGAAAAAATTATAGATTGCTTTTTAACTGAAACCATCCCCATATATTGGGGATGTCCTAAAATAGACAAAATATTTGATCCTAGAGGTATGATTTGCTTCGATAACTTACAAGAGCTAGAGGTAATATTACAAGATTTATCATTTGAAAAATACCAAAATATGCTGCCTTTTGCTCAGAAGAACAAAGAGATATGTATTAATTCTCTTTTAGATTCTTTTGATGGATTTCTTCTGCGATGTGCCAGGACTATCTGCGAAAAATCAAAATTAACCAGGCAAAATACGGGTGGTGATCATTGGTTACAAACATCAAAACTAATGGGCAAATTTAGGAAATATTGCTTAGACTCATAAATATCCAACTCATAAAATTTTAACAGCCTTAACCATAAGGTACTTACAAGGTATAATTATGCACCCAATACACGTTGGACGACCTAATATAGGCGATCGCCAAACCTTCCTAAACCGAGTTAACGAAATCCTAGACCGTAATTGGCTCACTAACAATGGTCCAGTAGTCCAAGAGTTTGAAAAAAAACTAGCAGAATATCTGGGAGTAGGTCACGTCGTAGCAATGTGTAATGGCACAGTTGCCTTGGAAATTGCCATTCGCGCCCTAGAATTAGAAGGTGAGGTGATTCTCCCATCCTATACCTTTATTGCCACTGCTCACGCTATACACTGGCAAGGGCTGACCCCTGTATTTGCTGACATTAATCCTGCAACCCATAATTTAGATGCCAATGCAGTCAAGAGGATGATCACCCCTAAAACTTCTGGTATTATAGGAGTCCACCTGTGGGGTAGAGGTGCAGATGTAGATGGTTTACAGGATATTGCCAATGAGTATGAACTCAAACTAATGTTTGATGCTGCCCATGCCTTTGGTTGTTCTTATCAAGGTAAAATGATCGGTAACTTTGGTGCTTGTGAAGTTTTTAGTTTCCATGCCACCAAGTTTTTTAATAGTATTGAAGGAGGAGCGATCGCTACCAATGATGATGAACTAGCAGAAAAGTTAAATTTGATGCGAAATTTTGGCTTTGCAGGCTTTGATAACGTGATTTATCCTGGCACTAATGGCAAAATGAATGAGATTTGTGCTGCTATGGGACTCACAAACTTGGAATATTTAGACGAAATTCTCAAAGTAAATCGTCGTAATTATCTGACCTATCAAAAATTGATTCAGCCCATCCAAGGTATTTCATTATTGCCTTATGATCAAACCGAGTCTAACAATTTTCAATATATTATTCTTGAGGTTGATCCAGACTTTCCAGTTAGTCGAGATACTTTAGTTGATAAATTCCATGAGGCTAATATATTGGCAAGAAAGTATTTTTGGCCAGGTTGTCATAACATGAAACCTTATAAGGATTTATTTCCTAATGCTAATCTTCTGTTAAAAAATACGGAGTTAGTGGCTGATAGGGTGATTGTTTTACCAACAGGTTTAGCAATGGATTTAGATAATATACACAAAGTAGTTGAAATTCTTGTTAGCTGTATATAAGCAAATTTAATACAAAAATCATCCAATTATCGCTATGTTTCAAAAAATAAAATCAACAGCAAAATATATCCTAAATCTATATGGGATAGAAATTTACAATACCAATTATCGTACAATTCCTTTAGGATGTGATTGGCGTTATGATATTTCCTATTATTCCCATCAAGATAAAATTAAAGTTGTTTTTGATGTAGGAGCTAATATTGGACAAACAGTTAATCAAATAATTCCAATATTTCCTACATCGAAAATATATTGTTTTGAACCAATACCTTCAACATTTAAAGTCCTATGTGATAATACCAAAAATCTCAGTAATGTTAAATGTTTTGAAATTGGATTAGGTGATATATCTGGAGAATTTTTGATCACTTCAGAACCGTTGTCAGGACAAAATACTTTTCTGTTGGATTCTAAGACATCAGAATACGTAACTTCTGTCAAAGTTATAAGTCTTGACGAATTTTGCGAATCGGAGAATATCACTAGTATAAGTGTTTTGAAGATTGATACTGAAGGTTTTGAGTGCAAAGTTTTATCTGGTGCGTGCAATATGTTAAGTTCTAAACAAATAGACTTTATCTTGACAGAAGTTGACTTTGGTAAAAGACCTGACAACGATCCTCACGGCAACTTTTTTGAGATTTTTGATTATTTAAAGACTTTTGGTTATGATGTTGTGGCTTTTTATCCTGATGGATTAGATAAACATGGTTGGAGATGGGGTAATGTTCTATTTAAGTCTAATCATGTTTTACCACGAAAAAACTTAATTCGTCGCCATAATCTAAAAGAAATAATTAATTTACATTCAACTTACTTAAATAGTAAATAATCAAGGATTTTTAGCAAACAGCTTTATATAATTATGCAAAACAATACTCTAATTACACAGCAAGAGATGTTAAAAATTCTTGCTGAAGAAATTTCCGACCCATCTCAGCTTAATCCTACTCCTCTAGTTAGGG